>CALWYR010000087.1 GCA_944385805.1 uncultured Oscillospiraceae bacterium | reverse complement strand
CGCCGGTCTTCTCGATGAACTCGACGGCGTCGAGCGGGTTCGTGTAGGTGCTGGTCTCGGCGAAGACGTGGTCCTCCTGGCCGCCCAGGACGCCCAGCTCGCCCTCGACGCTGACGCCGAGCGCGTGAGCGTACTTGACGACCTCGCGGGTGAGCTCTATGTTCTGCTCGAGGGGCAGGGAGGAGCCGTCTATCATGACGGAGGTGTAGCCGCCGTCAATCGCGGCGACGCAGCTGTCGAAGTCGCGGCCATGGTCGAGGTGGAGCACGACGGGGATGGGGCTGTTCTCGCCGTACTTCTTTACGGCGTCGGCGATGCGCTTCGCGCCGACCTTCTTGTCCTCAAGGGTGCCGTTGGCGAAGTCCACGCGGCCGCCCATGAAGGCGTTGGCGAGATCCGCGCCCTGGAGTATCGCCGGGCTGCGGAAGGTCTCGTGCATCTCGATAACCGCCTTGGCCTGGGCCACGGCGTTGACGTTGAACGCGCCCTGCGCGTAGTTATATTTCTCGGCGGCCTCCATGAGGGGACGAAGCGGAACAAGCATGATTTTATCCTCCTAAAAAATGTTTTTCTTTTGTTTGCGCGGCCTGCCGGCCAAATCTCCGGGTATTACTCACTGTCGGCGGCGTAGACGAACTTTCCGGCCGAGCAGGTCGCCAGCACGTCGAGATCGCTCGAGAGCACGACGAAGTCGGCGTCCTTCCCTACGGCGATGTCGCCGCGGCGGTGGAATTCACCTATGAGCTTCGCGGGGTTGGCGGTGAGCAGCGGCAGTACCTTCTCCGCTCCCGCCCCGGTAAAGGCGCTTATCTTCCTCACGGCCTGGGCGAGCGTCAGCGTGCTGCCGGCGCGGATGTCGGTGCCGGTAATCTTGGCGTCGCCGTCCGTGACCGTGACGTCGTTTATGCCGAGCTTATACTGCCCGTCGGGCAGGCCGGCGGCCTGCATGGAGTCGGTGATGGCGCAGACGCGGTCCCAGCCCTTGCATTTCAGAAGCATCCTGACCGTGCCGGGATGCAGGTGGCGTCCGTCGCATATCGCCTCGCAGTAGACGTCGCGCTCGAGCACCGCGCCCATGACGGCGGGGCGGTGCTGGTGGAAGAGGCTCATGACGTTGAAGGTGTGCGTACAGCTCTCCACGCCCGCGTCTATGGCGGCGATGGCGGTCTCGTAGTCGGCGTCGGAGTGTCCCATGGCGAGGACGCACTCGCCGCGTATCTCGCCGAGCATATCGAGCACGCCGGGTACCTCGGGCGCGACGGTCATATAGCGCACATGGCCCTTCGCGCGCTGCTGATAGCGGCGGAAGAGCCCCGCGTCGCCCTCCCTGAGCAGCTCCGGCGGCATGGCCCCCTTGTACTTCTCGCAGAGGAAGGGCCCCTCAAGGTGGATGCCGAGGCACTTCGCGCCCGGCTCGGGGTTCTCAATGAAATCGACCGCGGCGTCTATGGCCCTGTTGGTGGCCTCCTCAGTGTCGGTGAGAATACTGGCGTGGAAGCCGGTGACGCCCTGGCTGGCGAAAAAGCGCGAGAGCTTGAGGTAGTCGCCGCGTCCGGCGGCGTTGATGTCGACGCCGTCTCCGCCGTGGGTGTGGATGTCTATAAAGCCGGGCGAGAGGATGTTCCCGCGCAGGTCGAGCACCTCGCAGCCGCTGCGGTCGAGTCCCTCCCCTATCGCGGCTATGCGCTCGCCGGCCACGAGCACCTCCGTCTCGCGCAGCCCGCCGCCGGTGAATACGCGGCCGCCGGTAAAGATGGTCCTTCTCATCTCAGAAGGGCAGCGCGCTGGCGGTGGAGTTGGCGAAGATGGCCGCGTCCGGGTGCTTCTGTAGCAGCGTCACCGGGAAAGCGGCGCTTATCTCGCCGTAGGCGGCCTGGCGCACGACACCGCGGTGCCAGTCGCGGAAGACGCCGAGGCGCACCTTCCGCGCGCCGAGGATCTGCTTTATGCCAATCGTGACGGCGCGGTTGGGCATGGCGATAATCGCGCCGCCGCGGTCGCCAATGGCGTTCGCGGTCTTGGTCTCGGGCGTGAGGGTCAGCGTGCGGGTGCCGAGCTCGGCGAATTCCTCTGGCGTGAGCTCCGGCTGCGCCTCGTTGAAGGCGAGGTGGCCGTTGATGCCTATGCCGCCGAAGGCGATGTCGACGCCGCCGAGCTCCTCTATGAGCCTGTCCACCCTGCCGGGGTCGACGGGGTCGGGGAAGACGCGCTGCTCCTCGGGCATTATGAGCTCGGGGTCTATCTTCGAATAGACCGTGCGGCGCATGAAGCCGCGGAAGGAGAGCGGGCTCTCGATGTCGATGTATGTGCCGTCGTCGTTGAGGTACTCGTCCATGTTGATGAACCAGCAGTTTTTGAGGCTTATCCGGTCGCGGTTTACAAGCCTGACGAAAATGGGGTACTGGCCCACGGGGCCCACGGGGCAGATGAACACCGTCTTTTCGCCGGCGGCGTTGTGGGCCTTGATGGTGTTGACCATATCCAGCGCGAGCTCATAGAAGACCTCGCCCGAGTCGCCGAGGGGGTAAACGGGTATTTTGGAGCCCCTGCCGAGCTCCTCCGCCGGAATCTTGAAGTAGTCCATCTTTGAAATTCGTCCTTTCCGTTTATGTAGGTGGTGTTTGTCCTCAGAACAGGTGCGCCACGCCGAGCTCGCGGATGAGCTCGACTATGTCCTTGGTGCGCGCGCAGCCGAACTTTCGCAGCAGTCCTTTTATCTGCGTTTTGACCGTCACGACCTCGACGCAGCGTATCTCGGCTATCTCACGTATCTTCTTCCCGTCCAGCAGCAGCCTCACGAGGTCGCGCTCCGCGCTCGTCAGCTTCCCAACTGAGTTGATGAAAAAGAGCAGGCTGCGCTCCGAGCTGCGCAGGCGTGAGTACTCCTTGAGGACGACGTTCTGGATTTTAGCGTCAATCATCGGCCTACCCGCTACGGCGCTCCTGATGTGCATCAGCAGCTCCTCGTCCGAGCAGCCCTTGACGATGTAGTCCACCGCTCCGACGCCCATGCTGGTGAGAATCATATTCTCCGTCTCGTGCGCCGTGAGGAAAATTATCATCAGGCCCGGGTACTTCTCGAGTATGGCCTCCGCGGCCTTGATACCCGCGGTAGCGGTCTCCATCTCGATGTCCATGAGTATGAGGTCGCAGTTGACCTTGTCGGCGAGGGCGACGGCCTCGGCCCCGGAGCCGGCCTGGCCCACGACGCACATGTCCTCCTGCGCCGAGAGCGTGTCGGCTATGTCCTCGCGGATGATGTCGAAGTCCTCCGCGACAATTATCTTGGTCATCTGTGCCTCCCCTCACGGCGTGTTCTGCCGTCGAATCGCGGCAGCAGGATGTAGAAGTCCGCCCCGCCGTCCTTCATATTCTCGACCCTGAGCGAGCCCAGGTGGCTGCGGACTATGGTGCGGACATGGTAGAGGCCCATGCCCCAGTTGTAGTTGGTGTTTTTGTTGGAGTAGAAGGGCTCGAATATGCGCCGCTTCTCCTCGTCGGGTATGCCCTTGCCGCGGTCGCGCACCTCTATCACCGTGTAGAGCCGCGCCACATGGCCGCACACCGTCACCGGGCTCTTGTCGTTGCCGGCGGCCACATTGGCCTCCCAGGCGTTTGTCATGAGGTTGTAGATGGCCTCGGCCAGATAGTTGGCGTCGGCGAGGATCTGCACGCCCTCCGGCAGCTGCGTCTCCAAAAGCGCTTCGGGATATTTCTTTCCAAAGCGGTCGAAGGCGATTTCACAGACCTCGGAGAGCGCCACGGGCACGAGCAGCACGCTCTTGCTCTTGACCGTGCGGTAGAGCTCCTCGCTGCGCGAGACGAGGTTGTCGTTTATCTCGTTGAGCCTCTCTACGCTCGAGCGGAGGCGCTCCATGTCCGGCTCGGGCTTGTCCAGCTCGGCGCGGATGCGCTTGAAGAGCACGCGGTTGGCGAGCAGCTGGTTCTTTATCCCGTGGACGAAGACGCTCGCGCCGGTGCGCGCGACGTCGAACTTGCGCTCGAGCCCCGCGTCCTCGCGGTCTGGCGAGAGGGTGTCCTCCGTGTAGCGCAGCAGCATGCCTATGCCCAGCAGGCCGCCTAGCACATTCACTGCCACGAGCGCTATGAAGAAGCCCAGGCCCGGCATGAGCAGCATGTAGCCCACGCCGCGGATGCCGATGTAGTCGTAGCTGTAAAAGCTGTACACCTGGCCGGGGTCCTGGCCGCAGTAGATGGAGTACAGCACGGCGAGGCTCAGGAGGCAGACCACCAGCATGAGGAACTGCCGCCGGAAGAAGTGCATCGTTATCGAGAAGAGCTCCCAGAACAGCAGGAACACCGCCAGCGCGAGGTAGGCGATTATCCAGCCGTAGGAGGCGTAAAAGCTCAGCGCCCTCCAGGCGGGCCAGAGCTCCACCAGCTGCGAATAGACCGGCGGCAGATAGAGCAGCATCGTCAGCGCCGGCAGCAGTACGGTCAGGCCGGAGACAATCTGCGGCCGTTTGCGGATGAAGCTCAGCATGGAGCGGTCCTCCGCCATGAGCAGCAGCACCATCGGGAAGGCGTGGCGGCCGAGGTTAATCCACATGCCCAGCTGATTGAAGGTGAGCGGGCGGTACTGGAACCACCGGCGTATCCGGTGCGAGAAGAAGAGGAAGCGCTCCACGTCCGGGCTTATGCCTCCCTGCTTGGAGATGAGCAGCATGAGACCGGTGAGGTACACCGTGAGGCTCAGGCAGAGCGCGGCGAGCAGGGCGCTCTCGCGGTTTCGCCTGACTATTAACGTGAAAACCGAGCCGAGCAGGAGTCCGGCGGATAACAGCAGCAGCATTTCCTTGCCTCCCAAGAGGGTTTACACCGCTATTTTACCGGATCTTAGCCGGGATGTAAACAAGAAGGGGCGGCGGAACCGCCGCCCCTCGGGCTAATCGCTTATTCGCTTTCCGCCCTGACTCAGGCGTACAGGCTCTCTCCGGCCTCGGTCATGATGTCGAAGGCGACGTAGTTCTCAACGGGCACGGGCTCGGGAACCTTCTCGGTGCCCATGAGCTCCTGCTGGAACTCGTAGTAGCCGGCCACGGTGCCGTCGGCGATGCCGTTGTAGACCTCTTCACCGGTCAGCCAATCGCCGCTGGTGTACTCCTTGTAGGTCTCGTTGGGGTCGGTGGCGAGTATGCTGGCGACCCAGCCGGCGACCTCTTCGTAATTCTCGTTGGCGGCGTAGTCCATGCCGCGGAACAGGGCGCGGACGAAGCGGACAAGCACGTCATGCTCGCTCTCAAGGTTCTCGGGCATGGCAATCCAGCTGGAGAGGGCGATGGAGCTGTCGGCGAAGGTGACGTTGTCGGCGAGGATGGTGGCGCCCTCGAGCTCGTCAATGACGGTGGTGGAGTTCGGGCTCCAGATGGCGCAGGCGTCGACCTTGCCGGAGAGCATGGCGGTGACGATGGCAGAAGCGTCCATATCCATGGCCTTGATGTCATCCATGGTCATGCCTTCGCTGGCAAGGGCCTGGACGAGGATGTTCTCAGAGGTGGTGCCGGAGCTGTAGGCAACGGTCTTGCCCTTGAGGTCGGCGATGGTGGCGACTTCGGGGCCGCCGATGACGGCGTCGCCGTTGGAGATGTGGCTCAGGGCGATGATGCTGGCGTTGCCCTGCACGCAGAGGCTGTGGGCGCCGTCGCCGATGTAGCCGATGTCAATGGTGCCGCTCTCCA
>CALWYR010000086.1 GCA_944385805.1 uncultured Oscillospiraceae bacterium | reverse complement strand
CGGAGATTGCCGCCGCCGGCGGCGTCGACCTGCAGCTGCTGGGCATCCGCCGCAACGGCCACATCGGCTTCAACGAGCCGCTTACCCCCTTTGACTCCCTCACGCACATCGTCAAGCTCACCGAGAGCACGCGCGAGGCCAACAAGCGCTTCTTCAACAGCATTGACGAGGTGCCCACCCACGCCGTGACCATGGGCATACACACGGTCATGCAGGCGCGGAGCATCATCCTCATGGCCTTCGGCACAGACAAGGCCGAGGTCATCAAGCAGACCGTGGAGGGCAAGCCCACCATTTCCGTACCCGCCAGCCTGCTGCAGCTGCATGAGGACGTCACTGTCTACCTTGACGGGGACGCGGCCTCCATGCTGAGCTGAGTTA
Organism: uncultured Oscillospiraceae bacterium; assembly: GCA_944385805.1. Taxonomy (GTDB): domain Bacteria; phylum Bacillota; class Clostridia; order Oscillospirales; family Oscillospiraceae; genus Scatomorpha. The sequence continues at coordinate 22,552 of CALWYR010000086.1, read as the reverse complement.
ATCGAAAATCCCGACAGCGGCCCGCAGTGCGGGCCGCGTGTCAAGTTTATTGGAGGAAAGCATGTCAAAATACTTCGGCACCGACGGCTTCCGCGGCGAGGCCAACGTCGACCTCACCGCGGAGCACGCCTTTAAAATAGGCCGCTTCATCGGCTGGTACTACGGCCGCGAGCACCGCGCAAAGATAGTTATCGGCAAGGACACCCGCCGCTCCAGCTATATGTACGAGTGCGCCCTATCCGCCGGCATCACCAGCTCCGGCGCGGACGCCTATCTGCTGCACGTCACCACCACGCCCTCGGTCAGCTATATCGCGCGCGTGGACGACTTTGACTGCGGCGTCATGATAAGCGCCAGCCACAACCCATATCATGACAACGGGATCAAGCTGCTCAACAGCCAGGGCGAGAAGATGGAGGAGAGCGTCCTCGACGAGATAGAGGCCTACATAGACGGCGCCGTCCCCGAGCCGCCGCTGGCCACCGGCGCGGACATTGGCCGCACCGTGGACTATTCCGCCGGCCGCAACCGCTATATCGGCTACCTTATCAGCCTCTCGACGCACTCCTACAAGGGCGTCAGGGTCGGCCTCGACTGCGCCAACGGCAGCACATGGATGATAGCCAAGAGCGTCTTCGACGCGCTGGGCGCGGACACCTATGTCATCGGCAACAGGCCGGACGGCCTCAACATCAACGTCGACTGCGGCTCGACGCACATCGCCGCGCTTCAGAAGCTCGTCGCGGAAAACGGCCTCGACGTCGGCTTCGCCTTCGACGGCGACGCGGACCGCTGCCTGGCCGTGGACGAGTTTGGCAACGCCGTATCCGGCGACGAGATAATGTACATGTGCGCGCGCTACATGGCCGAGCGGGGCAGGCTGGACAACAACACCCTCGTCACCACCGTCATGAGCAACTTCGGCCTCTACAAGGCCCTCGATGAGATCGGCGTCGGCTATGAGAAGACCGCCGTGGGCGACAAGTACGTCTGGGAGAATATGCGCGAGCACGGCCACGTCATCGGCGGCGAGCAGAGCGGGCACATCATCTTCTCCAAGTACGCCACCACCGGCGACGGCATGATAACCGCCATCAAGGTCATGCAGGTGATGCTCGACACCAAGCTGCCGCTGAGCAAGCTGGCCGCGCCCGTGACCATCTATCCGCAGGTGCTCAAGAACGTCATTGTCGACGACAAGGACGGCACCATGGCCGACGCCGCCGTACAGGCGAGCGTGAAGCAGGTAGAGGAAGGGCTCGGCGGTACCGGCCGCGTCCTGCTGCGCAAGAGCGGCACCGAGCCCGTGCTGCGCGTCATGGCCGAGGCCGAGACGGACGCGCGCTGCGAGCGGGCTGTAGATGAGATAATTGAGTCCATGCGTGCCTCCGGGCACCTTGTGAGGGTGAAATGATGTACAAGATTGACGAATTACTTGACCTCTCCCACAGCATTGCCGCCCCTCTCTTCGAGGGCAAGACCTATCCCTGGGAGGCGCTGGGCGATATAAAGGGCTTTATCCTCGCCCTCGGCCCCACGCTGAGCGCGGAGGAGTTCGACCACCCCGCCGAGGGCGTCTGGATCGCGAAGGACGCCGCGGTGTTCCCCTCGGCCTATATCGGCGCGCCCTGCATTATCGACCACGGCGCGGAGGTGCGCCACTGCGCCTTTATCCGCGGCAGCGCGATTGTCGGCAAGGGCTGCGTTGTAGGCAACAGCGTGGAGCTCAAGAACGCCGTCCTCTTCGACAGCGTACAGACCCCGCACTACAACTATGTGGGCGACAGCATACTCGGCTACAAATCCCACATGGGCGCGGGCTCTATTACCAGCAACGTCAAGAGCGACAAAAGCCTCGTCGTCGTCAAAAACGGCGCTGAGCTCATAGAGACGGGCCTCAAGAAGTTCGGAGCTATTCTCGGCGACCACGTCGAGGTCGGCTGCAACAGCGTCCTCAACCCCGGCTGCGTGCTGGGCAGGGGAGTGAGCGTGTACCCGACGAGCTCGGTGCGCGGCGTCGTGCCCGCCGGGAGCATCTATAAATCCGCCTCTGAGATAGCCGCCCGCAGATAATTGAGCAGAATCTGCACAATTCCTTGCTATTTGCGGAAAAGCGGGGTATAATATCTCACTAGGCTGTTTGTCAGCGGGGGCTGCCGGACGGGACCGGAAGCCCCCTATATAAAGGCCGCGGCTCGCGCGAGCAGTGCCGATTCCATCTTACGCGCGGGGCCTGTACGCCGTGACGGAGGTACACTATGATAAAGATAGCCCCCTCTATCCTCTCAGCCGACTTCGCCAACCTCGCCCGCGAGGCTGCTGAGGTGCGCGACGCCGGCGCGGACTGGCTGCACTTCGACGTGATGGACGGCAGCTTCGTGCCCAACATCTCGATTGGCCTGCCGGTTCTCAAGAGCCTGCGCCGCGCGACTGACATGTTCATAGACGTGCATCTCATGGTCTCGCAGCCGAGGGCCTACGCCGCGCGCTTTTGCGACGCGGGCGCGGACATGGTAACGGTGCACGTTGAGGCGGACGAGCCGGCGGACATACTGCGCGCCCTGCGCGAGATACACGCCCACGGCAAGAAGGCCGGCCTTGCCATCAAGCCCGCCACGCCGGCCAGCATAGTGCTGCCCTTCCTCGACGAGCTCGACCTGGTGCTTGTCATGACGGTAGAGCCCGGCTTCGGCGGCCAGAGCCTGCAGCGCGACACGCTGACAAAGATGCGCGGCGTGAGGGCGCTCATCGACCAGTACCGGCCCGGCTGCGAGCTGGAGGTCGACGGCGGCGTCAACGCCGTCACCGCGCCGCTGGTGGTCGATTCCGGCGCGCGTGTGCTTGTGGCCGGCAACGCCATCTTCGGCAAGAGCGACCGGCGCGCGGCCATAGAGGAGATTCGCATGGCCGCGGACATCATTGCATAACTCACAAGGAAAGTTTGAATATGGCTTCGTTTTTTCCCACAGCGCTGGAAAATTTAATAGATAAGTTCGCCATGCTTCCCGGCATAGGCAAGAAAAGCGCGCAGCGCCTGGCCTTTTTCGTGCTTGGCTTGCCAGAGGGCGAGGCGGAGAGCTTCGCCGACGCGATTATCGCGGCGCGCGCCACGGTGCACACCTGCGTGGTCTGCCAGAACCTGACCGACGCGGAGATCTGCCCGATATGCGCGAGTGAAAAGCGCGACCGCAGCCAGATCTGCGTAGTGGCCGAGCCGCGCGACGTGGCGAGCATAGAGCGCGGGCGCGAGTATAACGGCCTCTACCATGTCCTGCACGGCGTCCTCTCGCCGCTGAGCCACATCGGCCCGGACGATCTGCGCATCTCCGAGCTCGTCAGCCGCGTGTCCGCCGGCGGGGTGGAGGAGGTCATCATGGCCCTCAACCCAGACACCGAGGGCGAGACGACCAGCATGTACATATCGCGGCTCATAAAGCCCTTCGGCGTCAAGGTCACGCGCCTCGCCTACGGTATCCCCGTCGGCAGCAACCTTGAGTTCGCCGACGACGCCACGCTCCAGCGCGCCCTCGAAGGCCGCGTCGAGATGTGAGCTGCGGGACTATCGCACAAAAAAGTTGAAGTTTTCGTCCACCTTTTTCAAAAGGCGGCGGAGTCCAGAGGCAGAGCCTCTGGCCGCGCTCCGCAGAGCGCGGAATCCCCTTGCGACAAAAAAGATCAGGAAAGGGGTTTGGGGAAAACCCTATCAAGGGGTTTTCTCCAAATAAAATAAGTCAACAGCGGTTATCAGAGTTTAGCCGTCGACATACATACACTAACAAAAAGGAGATACAAATGGCAAAACTTAAAATCATCCCGCTCGGCGGCCTCGGTGAGATTGGCAAGAACCTCACCGTGTACGAGTACGGGCAGGACATTGTCGTCGTGGACTGCGGACTCGGGTTTCCCGACGAGGAGCTCTACGGCGTCGACGTAGTCATACCCGACATCACCTATCTCAAGAACAACAGGGAGCGCATCCGCGGCATCGTTATCACCCACGGCCATGAGGACCACATCGGCGCGCTGCCATATGTCATGCGCGAGCTCGATGTGCCCATCTACGCCACGCCGCTCACAGCCGGCATCATAGAGCTCAAGCTGGAGGAGCACGACCTTCTCTACAACACGCAGATTTTCACCAAGCGCGCCGGCGACAAGTTCCGCCTCGGCTGCTTCGAAGTCGAGTTCATCCACGTCAACCACTCCATCGCCGACTCCGTGGCGCTGGCGATACGCACGCCCATTGGCACGGTCATACACACCGGGGACTTCAAGATTGACGTCACCCCCATCCAGGGCGAGATGATGGACCTCGCCCGCCTCGGCCAGCTGGGAAAGCAGGGCGTGCTCGCCCTGCTCGCCGACTCCACCAATGTGGAGCGCCCCGGGCACACCGACAGCGAGAGGAAGGTGGCGGAGAAGTTCGACGAGCTCTTCAAAGGCTGCGAGAAACGCATCATCGTCACCACCTTCGCCTCCAACGTCCAGCGCATACAGCAGATAATCAACGTAGCCGCCAAGTATAAGCGCAAGGTCGCCGTCACCGGCCGCAGCATGGAGAACATGATCCGCGTGGCCAAGGAACTCGGCTACATGGATCTGCCAGAGGGCGTGCTCATGGACCTCGCGCAGATAAAGGGCCAGCCCAAGAATCGCACAGTCATTATCACCACCGGCAGCCAGGGCGAGGCCATGAGCGGGCTCTACCGCATGGCCTTCAACGAGCACAAGCAGATAAATATCGACGCAAACGACCGCGTTATCATCTCCGCCAGCGCCATCCCCGGCAACGAGACCACCATCTCCCGCGTCATTGACGAGCTATTCCACAAGGGCGCGGAGGTCATTTATGACCGCCACACCGACCTGCACGTCTCCGGCCACGCCTCGCAGGAGGAGCAGAAGATGCTGCTCGCGCTCACCAAGCCGCGCTTCTTCATCCCCGTGCACGGCGAGTACCGCATGCTCTGCAAGCACGCCGAGCTCGCGCACATCATGGGAGTGGACTCCAACAACACCGTCGTGGCCGAGAACGGCTCCGTTATCGAGCTCAGCCGCAAGACCATCAAGCTCGCCGACTCCGTGCCCGCCGGGCGCGTTTTCGTCGACGGCACCGGCGTGGGCGACGTGGGCAGCGTGGTGCTGCGCGACCGCAAGCACCTGGCCGAGGACGGCATGATAGCCGTCACAATCGCCATCTCCAGCCATGACGGCGAGCTCGTCGGCGGGCCGGAGATAGTCACCCGTGGCTTTATCTACGAGAAGGACAGCGAGCACCTCATCAACGAGATGATCCGCGTCGTGAACGAGAGCCTCGCCAGCTGCCGCCGGCAGCACGTCAGCGACCTCAACGGCATCAAGAACAAGATCCGCACCAACCTCACCGGCTACCTCTACAAGGCCACGCGCCGCAGCCCGATGATACTGCCCACGATACTGACGATATGATCCCCTACTTCGACGCACACTGCGACACGCTCACCGCCGTCTTTGAGCACGGCGGTGGGCTTTTTGAAAACGGCTTCATGCTCGACTTCCGGCGCCTGGGCGCGTATTCGCCGGCGGCGCAGGTCTTCGCCGTCTGGAACGGCGGCTATGAGGCCAAGGCGGCGCTGCTGCGGCGCGAGTGCGCCGCGCACGGCTCTGAAATTCGCTTCTGCCGCTCCCCGCGCGAGGTGCGGGAGGCCGCGGCCTCCGGCAGGACCGCAGCGCTGCTCTCCGTAGAGGGCGCGGAGCAGCTCGGCTGCGACATGGAGCGGCTGCGCGGCGCGCGCGAAAGGGACGGCATAATAATGCTGAACCTCTGCTGGAACCGCGATAACGCCCTCTGCGGCGCCGCCATGGGCTCCGGCTCCGGGCTCACGGAGCGGGGGAGGGCCTTCGTGCGCGAGTGCCAGCGGCTGGGTGTGGCGGTCGACCTCTCCCACGCCAGTGAGCGCGCCTTCTGGGACGTGATGGAGATTGCCGAAAAGCCGGTTGTCGCCAGCCACTCGGACAGCGCCGCGCTCCGCGCCGTGCCCCGCAACCTGACGGACAACCAGTTCAGGGTCCTCGCGGCCTGCGGGGGAGGGGCAGGGCTCAACCTCTGCCCGGACTTCCTCGCCGAGGACGGCGCGGGCATTGAGGACGCCGTGCGCCATCTTGAACACTTCCTCGCCCTCGGCGGCGGGCGTGCCGTCTTTCTCGGCTCTGACTTCGACGGTATCGCCTCCGCGCCGCGCGGCCTCGCCGGGGTGCAGGACATGGCCGCGCTCTATGAGGAGCTGCTGCGGCGCAACTATGACGAGGGCCTCGTGCGGGGCATATTCTATGACAATCTCTTGGACATACTGGAGAGGACGCAATGAACATACAGATTTTCGGAAAGAGCAAGTGCTTCGACACCAAAAAGGCGGAGCGCTATTTTAAGGAACGGCGTATAAAGTACCAGCTTATCGATTTGCCGCGCTACGGCATGAGCCGCCGCGAGCTGGAGAGCGTGCGCGCCGCCGTCGGCCTCGAGGCGCTCATAGACCCCAAGGCGCCCGACGCCGACCTCATAAAATACCTGTCCGGGGACGCGGAGCGCATGGAGCGCCTGCTCGAGTACCCAGACAACATCAAAACGCCAGTCGTCCGCAACGGCAGACAGGCCACGGTGGGCTATTGCCCCGAGGTCTGGAAGGGCTGGGATTGAGCTGAGAGCGCCCGGGAGAAATCCTCCCAGGCGCTCGTGTTTTGTCCCAATACGGCAAGTGTTCATCGAATGTTCACAAAAAATCCAAGACCCGGCATTATAATATGGCCTTAGCTGGGCCTGCACAGGCTTTCAAGGAGGGAATTTTGTGCGCGTCGGGCTGGATATTGGCTCTACAACTATCAAATGCGTGGTGCTTGACGAGCGCGACAGGCTTGTCTACAGCGACTATGAGCGCCACTACAGCCATATATTGGAGAAAAGCGAGGAGCTTTTGCGCCGCGTCTGTTCAGAGTATGTTCCCGGCGGCACGGCGCAGCTGGCTATCTCCGGCAGCGCGGGCATGGGCATGGCGGACGCCGTGGGCGTGCCCTTTGTACAGGAGGTCTTTGCCACGCGCGTGGCGGCCAACCGCCTCTCGCCGGGCACGGACTGCATCATCGAGCTCGGCGGTGAGGACGCCAAGATACTCTTCCTCTCCGGGGCCATGGAGGTGCGCATGAACGGCTCCTGCGCCGGCGGCACGGGGGCTTTCATCGACCAGATGGCCACGCTGCTCAAGCTCAGCGCAGAGGAGCTCAACGAGCGCGCGCGGCACGCGGAGAAGACCTATACCATCGCCTCGCGCTGCGGCGTTTTTGCCAAGAGCGACATACAGCCGCTCATCAACCAGGGCGCGCGCACAGAGGACATCGCGGCCAGCATATATCAGGCCGTCGTCAACCAGACCATCGCCGGGCTGGCGCAGGGCAGGCCGATAAGCGGCAAAGTGCTGTACCTTGGCGGCCCGCTCACCTTCTCCGATGTCCTCAGGGAGAGCTTCGACTCTACGCTGGGCGTGAAGGGCGTCTGCCCGGAGAACAGCCTTTATTACGTCGCCATGGGCGCGGCGCTCTATTCGGACAGGAGCTTCGACCTCGCCGAGGTCGCCGGGCGCATGGGGCTTCACGGCCGGACTGCGAGCTACCGCTCCCAGCCGCCGCTCTTCAGGAGCAGGGAGGAGTACGAGGCCTTTAAAGCCCGGCACGCGAGGGCGAGGGTGCCCCGGCGCGATTTCCCGGCGGACTGGACAGGCCGTGTACACATCGGCATCGACTCCGGCTCCACCACGGTCAAGGCGGCGGTCATAGACGACGAGGGCAGCCTCATGTTCGCCGACTACCGGCCCAACCTGGGAAACCCCGTGCCGCTCATCCGCGGCACGCTCATGAAAATACTCAGGGAGCACCCCGGCATTACGGTCGGCTCCGTCACCACCACCGGCTATGGCGAGGAACTCGCCAGGCACGCCTTCCATGCCGACTTCGGCCTCGTGGAGACGGTGGCGCACTTTACCGCCGCGCGGCACTTCCTGCCCGACGTGGACTTCATCATCGACATCGGCGGGCAGGACATGAAGTGCTTCAAAATTGCCGACGGCGCTATCAGCGACATCTTCCTCAACGAGGCCTGCTCCTCCGGATGCGGCAGCTTTTTACAAACTTTTGCGCAGGCCCTCGGCTACTCCGTGCAGGACTTTGCCGCCCTCGGCCTCTTTGCCGAGCGGCCCGTCGACCTTGGCAGCCGCTGCACGGTCTTCATGAACTCCTCCGTCAAACAGGCGCAGAAGGACGGGGCCACGCTGGAAAATATCTCCGCCGGACTCTCGATATCAGTGGTCAAGAACGCGCTCTACAAGGTCATCAGGGCCTCCTCGCCGGAGGAGCTGGGGCGCAGGATAGTCGTGCAGGGCGGCACCTTTTATAACGAGGCCGTGCTGCGCGCCTTTGAAAACGAGATGGGCACAGAGGTCATCCGGCCCGACATAGCCGGGCTCATGGGCGCCTTCGGCGCCGCGCTCTACGGCAGGGCCCACGCGGGCGGGCGCGTCAGCGGAATGCTCACGCTCAAGCAGCTCGAGGGCTTCAGCCAGCAGACGCGCAGCGAGCTCTGCGGCCGCTGCGGCAACAACTGCCAGCTCACGGTCAACACCTTCTCCGACGGAGAGACCTATATCAGCGGCAACCGCTGCGACCGGCCCGTCACCGGCGTGGCCGACAGCGGAGAGCTCAACCTCTACGAGTACAAGCGCAGGCTCATCCTCTCCTACAAGCCCGTGAAGGGCCCGCACGGCAAGATAGGCATCCCGCTCTGCCTGAATATGTGGGAGCTCTTTCCCTTCTGGCACACTTTCTTCACCAAATTGGGCTTTACGGTCTACCACAGCCCCATGTCCAGCCGCGCGCTCTATCTGGAGGGCCAGGCCACCATACCCAGCGACACGGTCTGCTTCCCGGCCAAGCTGGCGCACGGGCACATTAAGGCGCTGGTGAAGATGGGCGTGGACGCGGTCTTCTACCCCTGCATGACCTACAACATAGACGAGCACCTGGGCGACAACCACTACAACTGCCCGGTCGTGGCATACTACCCGGAGGTGCTCTCCGGCAACTGCCCCGAGCTGGAAGAGGTGGAGTTCATTTACGACTACACGGGGCTCCACCGACCGCGCGACTTCATCACCAAGACCTACAAGCTGCTCTCCAGGCGCCTCCCGGAGCTTACGCGCGACGATGTCAAGGAGGCCGCCAAGGCCGCCTACGCCGAGTACAACCGGCACATGCGACAGATCCGCGAGCGCGGCCGCGAGATAATCGAGGAGGCCCGGAGCCGGGGGAAGCGCATCATCGTCCTCGCCGGCAGGCCCTATCACGTCGACCCCGAGGTCAACCACGGCATTGACACGCTGATAACCCGCATGGGCGCGGCGGTAGTGACCGAGGACTCGCTGAGCCCTCTGGTGGAGAGGTTCCCCACAACGGTGCTCAACCAGTGGACCTATCACTCGCGGCTCTACGCGGCGGCGAAGTACTGCTGCTCGCAGCCGGACATGGATCTCGTGCAGCTGGTGAGCTTCGGCTGCGGCGTTGACGCCATCACCACCGACGAGACGCGCGAAATCCTCCAGCGCGGCGGCAAGTTGTATACGCAGCTGAAGATAGACGAGATAACCAACCTCGGCGCGGTGCGCATAAGGCTCCGCAGCCTTTTCGCAGCGCTGGATGAGAGAAATCAGGAGGCGGTAAAGTGAACGAGATGCCATCCTACCCCAGGTTCACGCCGGAGATGAAGAGGACGCACAAGATACTTATTCCCAACATGGCGCCCGTGCAGTTTCGGATAATGGCGGCCGTCATGAAGCAGCAGGGCTATGACTGCGAGCTTCTGGAAAACTGCGGCAGCCAGGTCTGCGAGCTGGGGCTCAAGTACGTACACAACGACACCTGCTACCCGGCCCTGCTGGTGATAGGCCAGTTCATCGACGCGCTCAACTCCGGCAAATACGACCTCGAGCACACCGCGCTGATAATCACTCAGACCGGCGGAGGCTGCCGCGCCTCCAACTACATACACCTTCTGCGCAAGGCTCTTGTGAAAGCCGGCTACGGAAACGTACCGGTGGTGAGCCTCAACTTCTCCGGCCTGGAGCGCGGCAGCGGCTTCCCCATGACCATAAGCACCATACGCCGCCTGCTGGCCGTCATCTTCTACGGCGACATGCTCGTCACCCTGCGCGCTCAGACAGAGCCGTATGAGATAAACAAGGGCGACGCACACCGCATGCAGGAGAAGTGGCTCGACACCATCTGCGCCTGGTTCCTGGAGGACCGGGCCTGGACGGGCGGCGAGGTGGAGCGCAATATGCCGCTCATCGCCGCGGACTTCGCGAAAATCCCCGTGAAGCGCGTGCCAAAGGTCAAGGTCGGCGTGGTGGGCGAGATCTATGTCAAGTATTCGCCTCTCGGCAACAACGACCTGGAGAAGTTCCTCGCCAGCCAGGACTGCGAGGTCAACATCCCCGGCCTCATGGGCTTTGTGCAGTACTGCATCTATAACTTCTCGAACACCGCCCGGCTCTACGGCGGCAACGTATTCATGCGCCACGCCTCGGATCTGCTGCTGGGCATAGTGGGGCGCATGGAGGCGGTGATGATAGAGTCCCTGCAGGCCAACGGCTACCACGCGCCCATGCCCTTCCGCGAGCTGGTGCAGCAGGCCGAGGGCGTCATCTCCACCGGCGACAAGATGGGCGAGGGCTGGCTGCTCAGCGCCGAGATGGTGGAGCTGGTGCGCACGGGCTATGAAAATATCATCTGCGCCCAGCCTTTCGGCTGCCTGCCGAACCACATCTGCGGCAAGGGCGTCATAAACCGCATCCGCGCCCTCTATCCCGAGGCTAACATCACGCCAATTGACTACGACCCCGGCGCCACGCGCGTCAACCAGGAAAACCGCATCAAGCTGATGCTCGCCGTCGCGCGCGAGCGCCTGGAAAAGAGGGAGGCCGGGCGCGAGCGCCCGCAGGAGCTCTCCCGCCCCGCCTCGTTCAGCCGCGCAATATAGTGAAAATGGACGGCGCAGGCCGTCCTTTTTCCGCTCTTGCGCTCTTTGGCCGGGCATGGTAAAATACTTGCGTTGGGAGGGACGCTCATGCGAAAGCCGAGGATGATATTCTTCGATTACGGACACACGCTCTGCTACGAGCCCGTGCAGGATTACCCGGCGGGCTGGGCGGCCGTCCTCTCGCACGCCGTTGAGAACCGCTCCGGCGTCACGGCGGCGGAGCTCAGCAAGCTCGGCGACGGCCTATACCGCAGGCTGTGGGACGAGATGCGCCCGCTGGAGCTGGAGACCGACGGCTTCAAGCTCGACAGCGCCATTTACGACTATCTGGGACTGCGCTTCGACCTGCCGCTCGAGGAGATTGAGTATCTGCGCTGGTGCGCGACGGAGCCAATTTACCCCATGGAGGGGATAGAGGGCTTCCTCGACGCTTGCGGGAGCATGGGCCTGCGCACGGCGGTCATCAGCAACCTCTCCTACTCGGGAGCGGTGCTGCGCCGCCGCATCGACGAGGCGCTGCCCTTCCACCGCTTCGAGTTCATCCTCGCTAGCAGCGAGAGCGTCTTCCGCAAGCCCTCCGAGTGGATATTCCGCCGCGCGCTGGGCCTTGCCGGCGTGAGCGCGGAGGAGTGCTGGTTTATCGGCGACGACGTGCGCTGCGACATAGAGGGCGCGGCCCGCGCCGGTATCTTCCCGGTCTGGTACAGGAGCCCGCTCAAGTGTACATACAAGCCCGAGCCCAAGAGCCCGCCCGGCTGCGAGCATCTGCGCGTTGAGAGCTGGGACGAGCTCGGAGCCATTCTCCGCGGCCTCGACTGAGCCGCTGCTGGGAGGAAAAGCATTGCGCATACTTGGCATAGACCCTGGAGTGGCCACTGTCGGCTTCGGCGTTATCGACTCCGAGCGCGGCAAGCAGAGCTTTGTGCGCTGCGGCGTCGTCACCACCCCGGCCAACACGCCGCTCTCGAGCCGCCTGGACCGCATATACTCCGACCTCGGCGAGCTCATAAGCGCCTTTAACCCGGACGCCGCCGCGGTTGAGGAGCTGTTTTTCAACACCAATATAACTACCGGCATCTCCGTGGCCGAGGGCAGGGGAGTAATACTGCTCGCCTGCTTCCACGCGGGGCTGCCTATCTACGAGTATACGCCGCTGCAGGTCAAGCAGGCGGTGGTCGGCTACGGCCGCGCGGAGAAGCGCCAGGTCATAGACATGGTCAAGCGCATCCTCTGCCTCTCCTCCGCGCCCAAGCCCGACGACGCCGCCGACGCCGTGGCCATTGCGCTCTGCCACGCCAGGAGCGCGACGAGTATGCTCCTGCGTCAAGGAGGAAACAGATGTTCTACTATATAGAGGGCAGGATCGCCGAGCTCAACAATTATCTCGCCGTCGTCGACTGCGGCGGCGTGGGCTTCGAGCTCAGCGTCAGCCTCAACACCCTCTCGCGGCTGCAGGCCGGCGAGAACCGCCGGCTCTATGTGAGCGAGGTGGTCAAGGAGGACGGCTTCGACCTCTACGGCTTCGCCGACAAGAGCGAGAAGCGCGCCTTTGAGATGCTTATCAGTATCTCCGGCGTGGGCCCCAAGGCCGCGCTGAGCATACTCTCCTCCTCAACGCCGGAGGGCCTCACCATGGCCATCCTGGCCGGCGACGAGAAGGCGCTGACCGTCGCGCCCGGCATCGGCAAGAAGATAGCGCAGCGCGTCATATACGAGCTGCAGGACAAGATAGCCAAGGAGAGCGGCGCCGCGGCCGAGGCCTTGCGCGGCGGCGCGAACAGCGCGCCGCAGCAGGCCGACAAGCTCACGGACGCCGCGGCGGCCCTCACCGTGCTGGGCTACGGCACGATGGAGATTAACGCCGCGCTGCGCGGCGTGGATACCTCCGCTCTGGATACGGAGGGCATCATCAAGGCCGCGCTCAAGAACATGATGAAGTGAGGTGCGGGATATGAGCATCAGCTTTTCCGAGGAGGGCGGCGAGAGGCTTATCACCTCCACCACCATACTGCCCGAGGACGCCGCCGAGGCCTCGCTCAGGCCCAGGACCCTGGACGAGTACGTCGGCCAGGAGAAGGCGAAGGAGAACCTGCGCATCTTCATACAGGCGGCGAAAATGCGCGGAGAGGCGCTTGACCACGTCCTGCTCCACGGCCCCCCGGGCCTGGGCAAAACCACGCTGGCCGGCATCATAGCCAACGAGATGGGCGTCAACCTGCGCATAACCTCCGGCCCCAGCATTGAAAAGGCCGGAGACCTCGCCGCGCTGCTGACCAACCTGCAGGAGAACGACATCCTCTTTGTCGACGAGATACACCGCCTGGACCGCGCGGTGGAGGAGATACTCTACCCGGCGATGGAGGACTACGCCATCGACATCATAATCGGCAAGGGGCCCAGCGCGAACTCCATACGGCTTGACCTGCCGCACTTCACGCTTATCGGCGCGACCACGCGCTCCGGCCAGCTCACCGCCCCGCTGCGCGACCGCTTCGGCGTCACGCTGCGTCTCGAGCTCTACACGCCCGAGGAGCTCGCGCGCATAGTGACGCGCTCCGCCGGCATCCTCGGCATAGAGATAGAGCCTGAGGGCGCGCTGGAGATAGCCTCCCGCTCGCGCGGCACGCCGCGGATAGCTAACCGCATGCTGCGCCGCGTGCGCGACTTTGCCCAGGTCACCGCCGGCGGCGTCATCACCAGGTCCGTCGCCAACGACGCGCTGCTGCGCCTGGACGTGGACAAGGCGGGGCTCGACGCGCTGGACCGCCGCATGCTCAGGAGTATTATAGAGCTGTACGGCGGCGGCCCCGTCGGCCTCGACACCCTGGCCGCCACCATAAACGAGGAGGCCGTCACGCTAGAGGACGTCTACGAGCCCTATCTGCTGCAGCAGGGCTACCTTACGCGCACGCCGCGCGGCCGCTGCGTCACGCGCAAGGCCTATGAGCAACTGGGCTTGAGCTTCGCGGGGCAGGAGGCTCTGGAGCTTTGAGTAATATTCCGGCAGAAGGTGAAGTAATTTGCCGGCCGTCAGAGGGAAATTTGAGAAATATAAGAATTTTGCTTGACTTTCCAGAAGCTTGTAATATAATTACTTTGTAGATTAACGGTTAAATATATGCACGACTACACAGCTATGACAGATGAAGAACTGCAGTCCCTGGCTGCGTCCGGTGACGCCGCGGCGGAGGACGCGCTGATTGAGCGCTATACCCGCGCGGTGCGCGTCCATGCGCGCCCGCTCTTTCTGGCGGGGGGAGACAGCGAGGACCTCATCCAGGAGGGGATGCTGGGCCTGCTCGCCGCCATCCGCGGCTATACGCCCGGCGGCGCCTCGTTCAAGTCATTTGCCGAGGTCTGCATACACAACCGTATAATCCAGGCCGTAAAATCCGCATCGAGAAAGAAGCATGAGCCGCTCAACAACGGCGTCTCACTGGAATACATCATCCTCTCTGAAGAAGAATCCGGGCAAAGCGCCGCGCTTGCGGCGGGCAGTGGGAATCTCGCCCGCTCGCCCGAGGAACAGGTTCTTGAGCGTGAGAGTGAAGCCGAGTTTTATTCCACGTTTTCACGGTGCCTGTCCTCGTTGGAGACCAGGGTTTTGCTGTACTATTTGGACGGCTTGAGCTATCAGGAGATAGCCGAGCGCCTGGATAAGCCGGCCAAGTCCGTCGACAACGCCGTACAGAGGATTCGCCGCAAGCTGGCGCGGCAGCATTTTCCCGGCGACATCAGCAGGAGCTGAGCGCATATAACCGAAAAAAGAGAGGGTCCACAACATGTTTGAAGACAAAGTACTAGTGTGCAAGGAATGCGGCAAGGAGTTCGTGTTCTCCGCCGGCGAGCAGGAGTTCTACGCCGAGCGCGGCTTCCAGAACGAGCCCCAGCGCTGCAAGGCCTGCCGCGACGCCCGCAAGAACGCCGCACGCGGCCCGCGCGAGTATTTCACCGCGGTCTGCGCGATGTGCGGCGGCGAGGCCCGCGTCCCCTTCGAGCCGAGGAGCGACCGCCCCGTCTATTGCAGCGAGTGCTTCGCCAAGCTCCGCGAGCAGCAGAACGCCTGAGCCGCGGCTTATAAGGTACGAAGCGGCCGGGGCGCAAATTGCCCCGGCCACTTATTTTAAAAGTCCCACGGAGGTATTATCAATGGCAATGGAAATCAAGCGCGATACGATGATAGCCGATATCATAGAGCAGTGCCCGGAGGCGATGCCCGCCTTCATGGCCATCGGCATGCACTGCATGGGCTGCGCCCTCGCCAGCGGCGAGACTGTCGAGCAGGCCTGCTACGCCCACGAGGTCGACCCCGACCTCTTCCTCGTCAAGCTCAAAGAGTATCTCGCCACCGTGTAAAGCATGGGCCGGCCAGCGATGGCCGGCTTTTTTATTACGCCATGAAGACTTCTTTTAATCTCACGCCGCGCCTGAGGATGTGCGCGCGCCTGGCCGGGGGCGCGGAGACGCTCTGCGACGTCGGAACCGACCACGGCTACCTGCCCATAAGCCTGCTGGCGGCGGGTAAAATAAAATACGCCATAGCCGCCGACATCCGGCCCGGCCCGCTCGCGAGCGCCCGCCGCCACGCGATGGAGGCGGGGATGGAGGGCAAAATGCGCTTTGAGCTCGCCGACGGGCTCGATTTCCCCGGCGCGGAGGGCTGCGACACCGTCGTCTGCGCGGGCATGGGCGGCGAGACGATAGCCGGGATTTTAAAGCGCGCGCCCTGGACCAAGGATGGCGCGAGGCTCATACTCCAGCCGCAGAGCAAGCTCGACGAGCTATGCGAGTGGCTGCGCGCGGAGGGCTACGCCATCGAGAGCGCCGCGCTGGCCGCGGAGGGGGAGAGGCTCTATGTCTCCCTGCTCGTCCTCGGCGGCGCTGAGGGCTTTAAGTGGGCCGAGGACGCCCTCGCCGCCGAGGGCGACCCGCTGCTCGCCCGCTGGCTTGAAGCCCGCCAGCGCCGCCTCACGCGCGCCCTCGCGGGCATGGAGCGCGGCGCGGACTCAGCGGACGAAATACGCTCCGCGCGGCGGACGCTCGCGCGGCTTCAGACCTATTAAGGAGGAACGGCATGACAAACGTCAGGGACATACTTGATTTTCTCGACTCTAAGGCCCCGCTGGACGCCCAGCTCGATTTCGACAACGCGGGCTTTCTCTGCGGCGACGCGGCCTCGGAGGTGGGGCGCGTCCTCGTCGCGCTCGACATCACGGACGCCGTCATAGCCGAGGCGGCGGAGTTCGGCGCGGAGCTCATAGTCTCGCACCACCCCGTCTGCTTCACGCCCATGAAGAGCGTCACCACGGACGACCTCACGGGCCGCAAGTTCGCTTCCATGCTGAAAAACGGCATATCGGCGATCTGCATGCACACGAACCTCGACGCGGCGAAGGACGGCGTCAACGACGCCCTCTGCGCCGCGCTGGGCGCGGAAAACCTCGGCCTGCTCGCGCCCGAGCACGACACGATGAGCCGCCTATGCCGCTTCGCTGAGCCGATGGAATACTCAGACTTCCTCGCGCATGTCAAGACCGCGCTCGACGCCAACGGCCTGCGCTGCGCCGGGCCCGAGAGGCGCGTGCGGCTCTTCGGCGTCTGCGGCGGGGCGGGAGCGGACTTCATCCCCGACGCGGCCGCGCGCGGCTGCGACGCCTATATAACCGCCGACGTCAAGCACCACCAGTTCCTCGCCGCCGACGAGCTCGGCATAGCCCTCGTGGACGCGGGGCACTTCTCAACCGAGAACGTCGTCGTGCCCGTCCTCGCGCGCTGGATAAGCGAGCGCTTCCCGGAGCTGGAGGTGAAAATCGCCGAAAGCTATAAGCAGCCGGAGCGTTTCTACGTCTGACTTAAGCAAGTCTTAAACTTTCCGCCTCTTTTTTCTTAAAGCGCATCCGATACAATGACCATGAGGTGAGGGATATGGCGAAGATACTCATTTGCGACGACGACGCGGATATTGTCGCGGCGCTCAGGATTTACCTCTCGAGCTCGGACTACGAGCTCTACACGGCCTCGACGGGCCGGGAGGCGCTCGAGTGCATACGCGAGAACAATATCGACCTCGTGCTCATGGACATCATGATGCCGGAGATGGACGGCCTCGCGGCCACGGCCAGGCTGCGCGAGGAGTTCAACATCCCCGTCATATTGCTGACGGCCAAGAGCGAGCTCTCCGACAAGGTGCTGGGCCTCAACGTGGGCGCGGACGACTATGTGACCAAGCCCTTCGACCCGGTCGAGGTGCAGGCGCGGGTGCGCAGCCATCTGCGGCGCTATATGCGCCTCGGCGGCAGAATCGAGCCGGAGCCCAAGAAGGACGTAATCACGATAGGCGGCGTGGAGCTCGACGACGCGGCCAAGTCCGTCACCGTTGACGGCGAGCCGGTCAGCCTCACGCCCATCGAGTACAACATCCTGCATCTCCTGATGCGCAACCCCAACCGCGTCTTTTCCTCGAGCCAGATCTACGAGCTCGTCTGGAACGAGAACGCCATCGGCAGCGAGGGCTCTGTCGCCGTCCATATCCGCCACCTCCGGGAAAAAATCGAGATCAACCCCAGCGACCCGCGCCATATCAAGGTCGTCTGGGGCCAGGGCTACAAAATGGAGGCTCGGAAGTGATGGAAAAGAAGGAAAAGCTGAAATTGACGGAGCAGCTGTGGGCGAAGATACTCGCCTTCGTGCTGCTGGGCGTCTTCGCCGTTCTGCTGGCCGCGGGGATAGGCGAGGCGATATTTACGCTGGGCGCGATGAGCTATTGGGACAGCGAGCGGGAGTTCATAAACGACGTCCTGATAAACAACCACGGCTACAACACGCTCACTCAGGCCGAGAGCCTTTACGCCCAGAGCCTGCTGATTACGGTCTACGACTGCGCCAACTGGTGGCTGCCCATGGTGCTCGTCGGCGCGGCGGGTACGCTCGCCTGCCTGGTGTTCGCCTTTGCCGCCGCCGGGCACAAAAAGGGCGTCGAGGGCGTCAGGCTCAACGTGTTCGACAAGCTCCCGCTCGACCTCTACCTTATTCTCTGCTGGACGGCGGCCATTTCGGCGCTCCTCGGCCTTGTCACAATTGCCGACACAATGACGGACAACACCTGGCCCTTCCTCGTCACTAAGCAGGGCGTGAGATTCATTATTTTCTCCGTAATAGCGCTCCATGTCATGTTCCTCGTCGCCTTCGCGCCCTTCATGTCGCTTGCAGCGCGCGTCAAGGCCGGCGGCGGGATATGGTGGCGGAACACGCTGACGTGTTGGCTTCTCAAGCTGTGCTTGCGCTTTGTCAAGTGGTGCTGGCGTCTTGTAAAGCGCTTCTTTGGCTGGATACTCTACATGACGCGGAAGATACCCATAGTCCCGCGCACGGCCATTATTGCGGCGGCCGCGATCGCCATAGAGGTCTTCCTGACCGCGCAGGCCTTCGGGTATTACTATATAAGCGGCTTTTTCGTCTTCCTCTGGTTTGTCTATACGCCGCTGCTGTTCGTACTGGTCTGCTTCGGAGCGTGGCAGATGAAGTCGCTCAAGGAGGCGGGCGAGCGCATGGCCAGGGGCGACATAGACGCGAAGATAGACACAAAGCGCATGTTCTGGGAGTTCAGGCACCACGCCGAGAACCTCAACTCGATAGGCGAGGGCATGGCCGCGGCGGTCGAACAGCGCATGAAGTCCGAGCGGCTCAAGACCGAGCTTATCACCAACGTCAGCCACGACATCAAGACGCCGCTCACGAGCATCGTGAACTACGTCGACCTTTTGAATAAGCCGCACACGCCCGAGCAGGAGGCCGAATACCTCGAGGTCCTCGACCGGCAGAGCAAGCGCCTCAAGAAGCTCACCGAGGATCTGGTCGAAGCCAGCAAGGCGAGCACGGGCAACATGAACGTCAACCTCGTGCGCACAAATACGCGCGAGATAATCGAGCAGAGCCTCGCCGAGTACGGCCGCCGCATGGAGCAGGGAAAGCTCATAGTGATAACCAACATCCCCGACCCGCCTCCGGCCGCGATGGCCGACGGGCGGCTGCTTTGGCGGGTGCTGGATAACCTCTTCAACAACGTCTGCAAATACGCCCTCGCGGGCACGCGCGTCTATATAGACGCCGCCGTCGAAGGGGAGGAGACGGTTATCTCCGTCAAGAACATCTCCCGCGACCCGCTCAATGTCAGCGCGGAGGAGCTCATGGAGCGCTTCGTCCCCGGCGCCGCCTCCCGCCACACCGAGGGCAGCGGCCTGGGCCTGAACATCGCCCAGAGCCTAGTGACGCTCATGCGCGGCAAGTTCGCCATAAGCATAGACGGCGACCTCTTCAAGGCGGAAATAAGGCTGCCAGCGGTGTAAAAAATCCAAAGCGTCCGGAAGAAATCTCTTCCGGACGCTTTTTTATCCCGTGACCGCGAACCAAATTATCAGCGCGAGCCCAATTGCCAGGCTTACAAGCCCGACATACAGATACGGCTTCTCGCGGTACTGCCCATATTTGTACAGAAGCCCCGCGGCCACGCCGAAGAACAGCAGGGAAAGGCTGCCCTTCCAGGCGCTGTTGCCCTTGACTGCGCAGATCACCGTCAGCACCTGCGTGGCGCATACAACCAGCTCCAACGACCAGTTCTTGGCGTCGCGGTCTATCATCTCATCGCGCTCGTCCCTGACGGGCCGCTCGCGCGGCGGGTTTTGCATAGTCTCACTCCTTGTTCCTGTAATAAGCCCGGACGGCGAGCTCGAGGAGGCTTATGCCGAGCCAGATGAAGAAGAGCAGTATAAAAACGAGCTTCGCGTCGTTGTCGTCCCTTATGAGCCCGACGGCCAGGGCGGCGAGGGTGAGGGCGGACAGGAGCCAGTAGATTATCCGGTACATGGCGGCGCGAGTTTTAAGAGCGATGTACCTGCCCCGCTCGTCGGTCGCCTCGAGCCGCTCCTGCCGCTCCTTCTCCCGGGCGGCTATATCGGCCTTCTCGCTCACGGAGCGCTCCGTTATGCGCAGGCCCCACACAAGGAGGTACAGCGCGGCGAAAAAATAGCCGCTTTTCGCGAACTCCCGGCCCAAAACGGCGAAGCCGCACACAATCCCGCCGGCGGAGAGCGCCAGCAGAACAAGGCCGAGAATGAAGCCGGGCTTGTTATATATCTTCATGCTCCGCGATCACCTCAATTGTTCTTGTAGTAATAGCAGCTCACGGCCACGTATATGCAGCAGAGCGCGGCAGAGACGGCAATAAGCGTCAGCGACACGGTCAGGCACACGGCCTCGCGGGACACGGCGTACACTATCGCGAATATCAGCGCGGCCGCGTTAACAAGCCAGCACGACAGCTTGAAAGCGTCGGAGCCGCTTTTGCGCGCGATGTACAAGTCGCGCTCGTCGTCGCGCAGCTCCGCGTCCCTCGGCTCAATGGAGTAATAGATGTTGGTAAAGGCCAGCAGAGCGGAGGCCGCGCCGGAGACCGCGAAGCGCCACTCTCCGTAATGCAGGGCCAGGCCGATGAGAAGCGGCGCGCTGAGCGCGCAGATTATGCCCACGACCAGGTTCGTTTTTCTCCTTATAAGCTTCATCCCTCATCCTCCATCCGCAGGTTTTCCTCCAGGCAGCAGAGCTCCTCCACGCTGGTGTCAAAGACGCGCGCGAGGCGGTAGGCGAGCATCAGCGAGGGGTTATACTGCCCCTTTTCTATTGAGATGATGGTGCGCGACGAGACGCCGACGGCGTCCGCCAGCTGCTGCTGCGTCATATTCCGCTCCGCGCGCAGCTCCTTTATAAGCGTCTTCATCGCGTCCCCCCCTTCTGATGTGAAGTTTGCTTCATGAAGCTAGCTTCATGTTATCACGCTTCCGGAGTGCTGTCAAGCATATTTTCATCCTCGTCCTCATACTCTGCACCATGAACTCATGGGGAGGAAGGGCGACGCATGACTGACACTTCCATATATCAGGACATAGCCGCGCGCACCGGCGGCGACATATACCTCGGCCTCGTGGGCCCCGTGCGCACGGGCAAGAGCACGTTCATAAAGCGCTTCATGGAGACGCTGGTGATACCGAACATAGAGGACGTCTACGCCCGCGAGCGGGCCAAGGATGAGCTGCCCCAGTCCGGCTCCGGCCGCACCATTATGACAGCCGAGCCCAAATTCGTGCCCGAGGACGCGGTCAGCGTCACGCTCGACGGCGGCGTGAGCTTTTCCGTGCGGCTCATAGACTGCGTGGGCTATATGGTGGACGGCGCCTCGGGCCAGTTTGAGGACGGCGCCGAGCGCATGGTGGCCACGCCCTGGTTCGACGAGGAGGTGCCGATGTCCCGCGCCGCCGAGGAGGGCACGCGCCGGGTCATAACCGACCACAGCACGATAGGCATCGTCATGGCCACCGACGGTACGGTCTGCGGCATAGAGCGCGAGAGCTACGTGCCCGCCGAGGAGCGGGTCATTGAGGAGCTGCGCGCGATAGGCAAGCCCTTTGTGCTGGTTCTCAACAGCGCGAATCCCGAGGGCGAGGCCGCCCGGCAGCTCAGGAGCGAGCTGGAGGAGAAGTACGGCGTGGCCTGTGTCTGCGTGAGCTGCCTCGACCTCAGCGCGCAGGACATCGACGAAATATTGAAGCTCGCGCTCTACGAGTTCCCCATATCCGAGCTAGGCATCTACCTGCCCAGCTGGCTGGACGCGCTCGACGAGGAATCCCCGCTGCGCTCCGGTATCCTCGGCGCGATTGCCGAGGCTGTGCAGGACATGAGCCGCGTGCGCGACGCCTTCGGCATCATGGACGCCATAGCCGAGAGGGAGGAGGTGGACTCCGCCGGCGTCACGGGCGTTGAGATGGGCTCCGGCGCGGTCACGGCCAGTATAGAGCTGCCGAGGGCGCTATACTATCAGACCATTAGCGAGCGCTGCGGCCTCGAGATACGCGACGACGGCGACCTCATGGCCCTGCTGACGCAGATAAGCGAGATAAAGTCCGACTACGACCACATCTGCGGCGCTCTGCGCGACGTGCGGGAGAAGGGCTACGGCGTCGTAATGCCGCTGCCCGGCGAGCTGCACCTCGAGGAGCCGCAGATAGTCCGCCAGGGCGGGCGCTATACCGTGCGGCTCAAGGCCAGCGCGCCGAGCATACACATGATGATGACGAACATAGAGACCGAGGTCACGCCCGCCCTCGGCGGCGAAAAGGCCAGCGAGGAGATCATGGGCTTCCTCCTGCAGGGCTTCGACGGCGACGTCAGCCGGATATGGGAGAGCAACATCTTCGGAAAGAGCCTCTACGACATAGCCGAGGAGGGCCTCGAGGCCAAGATAAAGCGAATGCCGCCCAACGTGCAGAACAAGCTGCGCGCCACCATGGAGCGCATAGTCAACGAGGGCAGCGGCGGGCTTATATGCATCATACTGTAAAGGAGCCGGGGCAAGCCCCCGGCTCCTTTGCCGCATTGACGCGCGCGGCGTGATGGGATATACTTGGATAAACACAAGAGAAAGAGGTCACGACATTGCTTTTG
>CALWYR010000085.1 GCA_944385805.1 uncultured Oscillospiraceae bacterium | reverse complement strand
CTTGACGCGGACGGTGACACGGACGGTGTCGCCGACGTTCATCTCGGGCAGCTCGGGCTTCATGTACTTCTCGGTCAGGGTTTTGACCAGATCCATTTTGTATCCCTCTTTCAGTACGGACGTTCGTAACCGGCGAGTGAAAGCAGCGGCAGAGGACCATCCTGAATAAGCGCATTGCGCAAGCTAAAGTATAATACCATAAGCGAAGCCGGATTGCAAGAGGAAATTTGCAATTTTTGAGCTCCGTCAGCCTTGCTCTCCGGAGGCTGCGTGCAGGTGCCCGCCTCTGCGCCGCGCGGCGGACAGCTTACAGCGGCTGGTGGGCGAGTATGTCCTGCAGCAGCTCGGCCACGGCGTTCACGCCGCCGGCGCGCTTGCCCTCGGCGGCCCAGGTCGCCGAGCCGGGTATGAACAGTATGCTGTCCACAGGCATGCGGTTGAGTTCGAGGCATCTGCGCGCCTCTATTTTCTCAAGGTCTATGAGTTCGTCGTCAAAGTCCATAAGGTCGCACTTGTTGAAAAAGACGGCCTCGACGCGTTCAATCCCCATAACGTAGAAATTGACGTCCATGTCGCAGGGGCCCTCGCTGCCGTCCGCAACATAATACCAGTAGTCCGCCCTGGGCTGCCCGTCGAGGAAATCGTCCATGTGGTATTCACGCAGGTCGTAAACCACGCCGTTCACCTTCATGACGCAGCCCTCATCCGTGGCATGGCCGACGCCGGCCTTTTCCGCCATTGCCCCAATGAACTCGAGCAGGGTAGTTATGCCGACTCCCTTTTCCCCGAGGACGCCTATACAGACGGCCCTTGTGTTTTCATCGATTGTAATCATGTACGTCACTCCTCCGCACGGCGCTCAGCGGAACGCCGTCATATCCTTGTCGTAAAACTCCAGCCTCTTCCAGCTGGCAAAGTCCGGCTTCAGCTCCGGCGCGAGCTGTTCAAGCGCTCTTACGAGCAGCTCGGGGTTCACCGCAGGCTCCGCGGCGGAGACCGTGCAGCGGAGCCTCACGCCGCCCTCGGCCGGCTCGAAGGCGAAGTCCCGCGCGTTCCCGGCGAGCTCGAGCACGCCCTCGCCGCGCTTGGTGCGGCGCAGCACGGGCAGGCTTTCACGCGAATAGAACTCCGCGAGCGCGGAGATGTCCGGCGCGCCATTATCGTACTCGAGCAGGCCCTCGCAGCGCAGCCACTTTATCTCCGCGGCCTTGCGCGCTGGCTCGTAGCAGACGAGGAAGCGCAGGCCCTCGGGCGAAACGGCGTTGAGCTCCTCGGGCAGAGAGGCGAGGTCAATCTCGCGCGTGACGCGGAAGTCCATGAGCTCGCAGACGCTCTCCATGCCCACGGAGAGGGGCACGCAGATCGAGATTATCGCGTGGGGGTTGAAGCCCTCGGAGTATTTGAGCGGCGTCCCGGCGCGCAGGAAGACCCGCTGCACGACATGCAGGAGGTCGAGGTGGCTTATATAGGCGGCCTTGCCGCTCTTTTCAAAGCGCAGACGCAGCTTATCCATCGCAGCGAACCCCCTTCGGAAGCAGCTCGCTCGCCCCGCAGGCCGAGCACTGTACGCGGCAGTCCGGGCTCAGCCGGGCCTCGTAGGCCCTGTGCCGCTCGCGGAGCAAAAGCTCGGTTTTTACGCCCATATTGACCCGGCTCCATGGCAGGCACTCGTCCTCTCCCCTCTCGCGAGTGGCGTAAAAGGCCGGGTCGAGCCCGCGGTCGGCGAAGGCCGCGAGCCAGCGCTTGAAGTCAAAGTAGTCGCTCCAGGCCTCCATGCGCGCGCCGCGCCGCCAGGCGGCCTCGATGACCTCGCCCACGCGCCGGTCGCCGCGGCTGAGCGCGGCCTCGATGAAGCTCGTGTCCGCGTCGTGCCAGTTGTACTGCACGTTCCTCGCGCGGATGTTCTCGCGCAGGAGCTTCACCCGGCGGCGGTACTCGTCCATCGTCACCTGTGGCTCCCACTGGAAGGGGCTGTGCGGCTTCGGGATAAAGCAGCTGGTGGAGACGGTTATGCGCACCCCGCGCTGCTTGTGCGGGGAGTATTTACGCCAGGTGTGCAGCACCTTGTCGGCCAGCTCGGCGATACCCACGACGTCCTCGTCCGTCTCCGTGGGCAGGCCGAGCATGAAGTAGAGCTTTATGCCGTTCCAGCCGCCCTCGAAGGCGATGCGGCAGGTGTTGAGCAGCTCCTCCTCCGTGACGTTCTTGTTGATAACGTCGCGCAGGCGCTGTGTGCCCGCCTCGGGCGCGAAGGTGAGGCCGCCGCGGCGCACCTTCTGCAGGCGGCTCATGAGCTCCATGGAGAAGTTGTCCGCCCTCAGGCTGGGCAGCGAGAGGCTGACGCTCCGCGGCTCGCAGTATTCCAAAAGCCCGTCGCAGACCTCGCCGAGCCGCCTGTAGTCGCTGCTCGAGAGGCTCAGGAGCGTGGCCTCCTGGCAGCCGGTGTTTTTTATGGACTCTATGCCCTGGGCGATTATGGTCTCCGGCGAGCGCGCCCTTATGGGCCGGTAGGCGTAGCCCGCCTGGCAGAAGCGGCAGCCGCGCACGCAGCCGCGGAAGAGCTCGACGTTGACGCGGTCGTGGACTATCTCCGTGCTGGGCACGATGGGCGCGGTGGGGTAATAGGCCCTGTCCAAGTCCTCGACTATGCGCTTCGTAACCCGCTCGGGCGCGCCTGGCAGGGGCTTCATTTCCGCGAGCGTCCCGTCGGCGTTGTAGACCGGCTCGTAGAGGCTCGGGAGGTAGACGCCGGGTATTTTCGCGGCCTCGAGCAGGAAGGCCCGCTTCGTCCAGCCCTCGTCTCGCGCCCGCTGAAAGAGGCGGAGGATCTCTAAATCCAGCTCCTCGCCCTCGCCGAGGGCCATCAGGTCCATGAAGGGCGCCATGGGCTCGGGGTTGCAGATGCCCGTCCCGCCTGCGAAGACCAGCGGCACGAGCTCGCGGCGCTCGGCGCTGCGGAGCGGGAGCCCGGCCATGTCCAGCATGTCGAGCACGGTGGGGTATGCCATCTCGTAGCCGAGCGAGAAGCCGAGCACGTCGAATTCGCCGACGGGATCGCCGCTCTCGAGGGCGTAGAGCGGGATGTTCTCCCGCCGCATGGCCTCGGCCATGTCGCCCCAGGGCGCGAAGACCCGCTCGCACCAGAATTCGGGCACGGCGTTGATGCAGCCGTAGAGTATCCTCATGCCGAGGTTCGACATGCCTATCTCATAGGTGTCCGGAAAGCAGAAGGCCATGCGCAGCCGCACGTCGCGCTTGTCCTTGATTATCTCGTTATATTCCCCGCCGGTGTAGCGCGCGGGCTTCTGCACCGTGGGAAGTATGCGTCTGAGGCGTTTATCCATTGCCATACCTCGCCAAAATATTGTCTCGTGACAGTATATACTATCCCGCTCATATTTTCAAGCGCCGCGCTTTTATACATTTTAACGCTTAAAACGCCCGGCCCACATAAATTCTTAATAAATTTGACCTTTCCATTCCGCGCGTAAAGTGCTACAATACCATAGATACACAGCCAAGGAGGCTTATCTATGGAAAAGAAAACTATCGCGGTGATATTCGGCGGCTGCTCGCCGGAGTATCCCGTTTCTCTGGAGTCGTCGCACTCGGTCATAGTCAACATGGACCGCGAAAAGTATGACCTCATCCTGCTCGGCATCACCAGGGGCGGCGAGTGGTTCCGCTACTACGGCGGGCCCGAGGGCGTGGAGAGCGACACCTGGCGCGAGGGCAAATGCGTCCCCGCCATAATCTCCCCCGACCGCGAGGTACACGGCATAGTCGAGTTCGGCCCCGAGGGCGTCAGTACGACGCGCATAGACGCGGCCTTCCCGGTTATGCACGGCAAGAACGGCGAGGACGGCACCATACAGGGCCTCTGCGAGATGGCCGGCATACCCATAATCGGCTGCGGCGCGCTCTGCTCGGCGATATGCATGGACAAGGACCGCGCGCACAAGCTCGCCTCCCTCGCCGGGGTTGAGGTGCCCCGCGCCGTGGTCTTTACCTCCATGCCCGACGAAGCCGAGCTCAGGGCCCGGGCCGCGGAGCTGGGCTACCCCGTCTTCGTCAAGCCCGTGCGCGCGGGCTCGAGCTTCGGCATCACGAAGGTGGCGAACGAGGCCGCGCTCACGCAGGCGGTCAAATTCGCCTTCCGCTACGACCGCGAGGTCATCATCGAGGAGACCATCGTCGGAAACGAGGTCGGATGCGCCGTCATGGGCAACGACGAGCTCACGATAGGCCGCGCGGACGAGATAGAGATTTTCGGCGACATCTTCGACTATGAGGAGAAATACAGCCTCAAGACCGCCAAAATACATATGCCCGCGCGCGTCGACGAGGCGACCGAGGCGCGCATCAGGGCCGCGGCCGCGAAAATCTACCGCGCGCTCGGCTGCCGCGTAATGGCCCGTGTGGACATGTTCCTGACCAAGGACGGGCGCGTGGTCTTCAACGAGGTAAACACCATCCCCGGCTTCACGCCGCACAGCCGGTTCCCCAACATGATGAAGGGCATCGGCCTTGACTTCACCCACCTGCTCGACCGCCTCGTCGGCTACACCTTCGAGCCGTGAGGCTGCCGCTGCTCGTAAACGCGGATCACCCCCTGCCGGAGGGATTTGAGCCGGCGCTCCTCGCGCCCGCCCTGCCGGGCTCGGAGGCGCTGCTGGAGCCGGACTGTGCTGCGGCGCTTCTCGCGCTGGTGCGCGCCGTGGGCGGCGAGGGGAGCATCCTCGCCGTCAGCGGCTACAGGCCGCGCTGCGAGCAGCTCGCGCTCTGGGAGGACACTTTAAAGGCCCGCGGCGAGGACTTCACGCGCAAATATGTCGCCCTGCCCGGCTGCAGCGAACACGAGACGGGCCTCGCCGTCGACCTCGCGCTCGATACGGGCGGGAAGATTGACCTTATAAGGCCGTATTTCCCCTACGACGGCGTCTGCGGCGAATTTCGCTCGCGCGCGGCGGAGTGCGGCTTCATAGAGCGCTATCAATCCGGCAAGGAGGCCGTGACCGGCATCGCCGCCGAGCCCTGGCACTTTCGCTATGTCGGCGCGGAGCACGCCCTCGCAATTGTCTCCCGCGGCCTTACGCTGGAGGAATACGTCGAACTACTTACTACCCGGAGGTCTCTTTAATGGACAAGGGGAGAAACTATAAAGGCATAGAGCTCTTCCGCGTCGCCGCGGCCTTCCTGGTCGTGGCAATACACACCTCGCCGCTCGCGAGCTATTCGGCCACTGCGGACTTTGTCTTCACGCGCGTGATCGCCCGCGTGGCCGTGCCCTTTTTCTTCATGGCGACAGGATTTTTCGTACTGGGCAGCGCGGGCGTGCGCAAAAGCCTCAAAAAGCTGCTCATAATCTACGCCGCTGCCGCCGCGCTCTACCTGCCCGTCAACGTCTACGCCGGGCATCTGCGGGAGTGGGATCTGCTCGAGCTTGTGCGGCAGGTCTTCTTTGAGGGCACGTTCTACCATCTCTGGTATCTGCCCGCGGCCATCCTCGGCCTCTGGCTGACGGACGCGCTGCTGCGCCGCCTGGGCGAAAGGCGCGCCGGCATCACGGTCGCCGTCCTCTACACCCTCGGCCTGCTGGGCGACAGCTACTGGGGGCTTATCCAAAACGTCCCCGGCCTCAGCGCCGTCTACGGCGGCGTCTTCGCCCTCACTGGCTACACGCGCAATGGGCTCTTCCTCGCGCCCATGTTCTTCTATCTCGGCGCGCGGCTGCGCTCCGGGAGGAGGCGCGCCTTTGGCTATGAGCTGACGGGACTCATGGCCGGCTTCGCCGTCATGCTCGCCGAGGCGCTCTTTGTCCGCTCGCGCGGCTGGCAGCGTCACGACAGCATGTATGTGTTCCTCCCCTTCGTCATGTACTTCCTCTTCGTCCTGCTTTTGAGGCTGCGCGGAGAGGTAAAGCTGCCGCTGGGCAATTTCTCGCTGCTGGTGTACATACTCCACCCCGCCGTGATTATCGCCGTGCGCGGCGCGGCGAGGGTTCTGGGGCTCTGGGACGTCTTCGTCGAGAACAGCCTCGGCCACTACATAGCCGTCTGCCTCGGGAGCGCCGCCGCAAGCGCCGCAATCCTCTGGCTCTGGGAGCGGATAAAGCCCCGCCGCGTCTCCGACACCGCGAGGGCCTGGGTCGAGGTAGACCTCGCCGCGCTCAAGAATAACGCCCGCCGGCTTTCGGAGTTCGCTCCCGAGGGCTGCGAGCTGATGGCCGT
>CALWYR010000084.1 GCA_944385805.1 uncultured Oscillospiraceae bacterium | reverse complement strand
AAAACTCCGGCTTGGCCGCGAGGTGGCAGAAGTAGTCCACCGCCTTGCGCATGAGGCCGCCGCCGTGCTCCGTGTCCGCGGCCATCTTGGACATGACGAAGTCCGACTGGCTCAGCGCCGTGCCTTTGGAGTTGATGCGGATGAAAATCTCCGTGACCTCGTCTATGTCGAGCGTGTGCGCCAGCTCGATGACGCCTATCTGCCGGTTGGCGATGCCCTTGAGCTCGTTCACCGCCCGGTTTATCTCGTTCGGCGCGACGCCCTCGTTCTCCTTGCAGTACTCAATGGCAAAGTTGAAGGAGTCGAAATCCGGCTTGAAGAGGACGGAGATGTCCGGAATCCAGCGCTTATTTTTCAGGTGTGAGGCGTCCTGAACGGCGAAGCGCTTGCTCTCGTCGGCCGCCAGCGGGTTGAAGGCTATCTTTATCCTGTCCTTATTGAAGTCCTCGTCGAGCACTTCCCTGCCCGCTATCGCCGCCATGAGCGCGGTAACGCGCTGCTGCCCGTCTATGAGCACCTTCTTGCCGTTGGCACGCCCGCCGTCCTTCGTCTTGACGTCCGGGTTTTTCCAGGTAATGATGTAGCCCGTTGGGTAGCCCTGGTACAGCGAGTCTATGAGGTCGCGCACCTGGCTGCGCTTCCAGACGAACGGACGCTGTATCTCCGGTATGACAAAGTCCTCGGCGTCTATCATGCCGAGTATCGAGCTGATGGTGTATTGCATCAGCGTGAATTTTTCGCCGGTCACTGTGCCGCCTCCCTGGATTGCGTGAATTTCTCCTTGATTTTCCCCAATATTTCCTCATCCGCCGGGCAGAACTCGTACTTGTCTATCTCCGCCGGGCTTATCCAGCGGATGTCGTTGTGCTCTAACTTCTGCGGCGTGCCGGCGATGATTCGCGCGTTGAAGAGTGTGAGGTGGATCGTGAGGTCGGGGTAGGTGTGCGTGAGCTCGGTGAACACGCTTTCGGCGGCGACGGTGACGGCCAGCTCCTCGCGGCACTCGCGGACAAGCGCCTGCTCCTTCGTCTCGCCCGGCTCAACCTTCCCGCCGGCGAACTCCCACAGCAGCTCCCGCGCCTTATGCGCCGGCCGCTGGCAAATCATAAACCTCCCGCCCTCCCAAATGAGGGCCGCGACAACTTCGGTCATGCTTACGCCTCGATTCGATGGATATAGGTGGATTATAGCATATTTGTGGCGGGCGCGCTACAATAAAACAGTGTAGCGCATTTACTTCACCGCGGAGCGGCAGGCAGCTGTCAGGCGCTGCTTGAAAAGGTGCTCGTTAGCGCCTTTTGCCCGTCCTTTTATCGTGCTGAACAGCCGGCGCAGGGCAAGCCAAGAGACACAACTGAGGTGCCGCAATCTCCCGCCGCTCGAGCCCGGCTTGCATTTCCCGCCGCCGCGTCGTATAATTGTCGGCACAGACATTTATTTAGGAGGGAACGCGGCATGGAAGAGCGATTCGGCCAAATCAAGGACATACTCAACTCAGGCGAGCTATACGCGGGCGTCGGCGAGGAACTCATCGCCTATCAGCACGAGCTGGTGGAGCGGCTCAATGAATTCAACAAGACCCCTGACACGCCGGAGGGGCTGAAAAGGCGGGATGCGCTCCTGCGTGAAGCGCTCGGGACCTACGGCGACGGGCTGTATATTATTCCACCAATCTACGCGAACTGGGGCCTGAAAAACGTCCACGTCGGGGAAAATGTTATATTCAACTTCAACGTCTGCCTTGTGGACGACGCGGATATTTTCATCGGCGACGACTGCCTGATCGGGCCCGGCTGCCATATCATCACGGCGCAGCACCCTATCTCCCCGGCTTTGAGGCGCGGCAGGGACAAACTGCAGTACAACAAGCCCGTCCGCCTCGGAAATAACGTCTGGCTGGGCGCGGGCGTGATCGTGCTGCCCGGCGTGACAATCGGGGAAAACACTATCGTGGCCGCCGGCGGAGTCGTAACGCATGACCTGCCGGCCAACGTGATCGCTGTGGGCAGCCCGGCAAGGATCCTGCGCGAGATTACGGCGGAGGATGATGAATTTTATGATAAAGGAAAGCCGATCCCGAGAGAGATAATCGAGCGGTATATGAGCTGAAATATCCAGCCGAGCTTGAGACTTCTCGATAAGCACAGCAAAAGCAGCGCCGAGCGCGAGCTGCGGCCGCGGCGCAACCGCAAGACAAACGCGACACAGTCGCCGCTGTACTCGGTCAGGCTGCCGATGGATTCGTCGGCGCGGTCCTCGCCGCGCGGCTCGCAAGGGGCGCTGTATTTTTCGCGTGGCTGCTTCTGCTAAAGCAATTATAGGGCGCTCCTCCTGTCATGTCAGCGAAATCGCCCCTCGCGCATAGTCCGCGGCAATCGGCTCATACTAATTCCTGCATATAGAAACAAAAGCAGGAGGTATTCCAAATGAAAGCCACCGGTATTGTCAGGCGCATCGACGACCTTGGACGCGTCGTAATTCCGAAGGAAATCCGCCGCACCATGCGCATCCGCGACGGCGACCCGTGGGAGATTTACACTGAGAAGGATGGGGAGGTCATATTCAAAAAATACTCGCCGATTGGCGAGCTTTCGGATTTCGCGGCGCAGATTTGCGACTCGCTGCACCGCTCTACCGACGCGCTGGCGGCGGTCTGCGACCGGGACGCGGTAATAGCCGTCTCCGGCGGCGGAAAGCGCGAGCTGCTGAGCAAGCCCGTCAGCGCCGAGCTGGAGCAGCTGATGGAGTCGCGGCGCCTCTACCGGCACGAGAGCGGCGCGCCCTCTCTGCCCATCGTCGACGGCGAGGGCCCCTACTCCGTCGCCGTGGCCGCGCCCGTCGTCAGCGAAGGCGACCTCATGGGCTGCGTGCTCTTCGCCCAGCTCAAGAACTCCCCGCCCGCCGGCGAGGTTGAGTACAAGCTGGCCGAGACCGTCGCCGGCTTCCTTGGCCGGCAGATGGAGAGCTAGGCCGGCGCGAAGCCCGCGCGGCCGCTTGCGGCCGGAGAAAAATCCCGCCCCGAGGGCGGGATTTTTCTCACCTTATGAAGTTTGTCGCGACGCTGCGGTCGTTCCTGGGCGGCTCCACGCCGTTCCGGCGGCCCAGGTCTATGCACTTCAAGAGCCAGGCCATGTTGCGGGCGAGGTTGCGCATGGTCTGCATGCCCTCCGCGTCCCGGGCGGCCTCGCCCGGCGCGGAACCGAAGACGTCGTTCCAGTAGGTGGAGGAGACGATTGGCATCTGCGCTATCGTGAAGTACTTGTTGAGCACGTCGATGCTGGCGACAGAGCCGGCGCGGCGCGCGACGGCCACGGCGGCGGCGGGCTTGTGCGCCCACTGGCCCTGGCGGCTGTAGAAGAGACGGTCGAGGAAGCTTATTACCGCGCCGCCGGGCGAAGCGTAGTGCACCGGCGTGCCGACGATGAGGCCGTCGGCGGCGGCAAGCTTCTCGGCGAAGGCGTTCACGCCGTCGTCGATGACGCAGCGGCCCAGCCCGGCGCAGGCGTCGCAGGCCCGGCAGCCGCTGACGGGCTGGGCTCCGATGTCCACGAGCTCCGCCTCGACGCCGCAGCGGACGAGCTCGGCGGCACATTCCTCCAGCGCGGCGCGGGTGTTGCCCCTGGCGAGCGGGCTGCCGTTTAAGAGCAGGACTTTCATAATTTATACCTCCAATAGCGAGATTTCCAGCATAACCGGGGAGTGATCCGAATATTCAAAGCCGGTTTCGAGCGTCCTCACGCTCTCCACGGCGACGTTCGGCGAGACTATGAAGCCGTCGAGCACATAGTGCTGCGAGGTCCGCGGGTCGTATGGCGCGTTGTCCAGGCGGCAGCTGGGCCTCTCGACGTCGTATGCAAAGCTCCAGCCCTCGGGCAGCTCGTCCGCGCTGAGGGCAGGCGGCGTCCAGTAGTCCTCGCTCAGCATGGGCCAGCGCTCCATAGCGCCGTCGAAGGTCTGGTTGAAGTCCCCGCCTGCCACGACGTAGTTGCCGGCCGCGTATTCGCGCTCGAGCAGCTCAATGAGCGCGGCGGTCTGCTCCGCCTTGCCCTCGCCGTCGTCATAGGCCTCAAGGTGCAGGTTGACGGCCACAAGCTGCGCGTCGGTGTCCGGCAGGTCATAGCGCGTCACCAGCAGGCAGCGCTTCAGGTTAGCCGTGCGCAGCGGCCAGGAGAAGGGGCTGGGCAGAGAAACCCGCTCGGCCTCGGGCTCCATGACCAGGCTCGACGCCGTCAATATGCCGGAGTTCACCTTCCCTATCGGCGGCCACGGAAACGGCACGAAGGGGCAGGAGTAGTTGAGGGCATAAGCGCCCGAAGCGAGCTGAAGCGATTCCGGTATGCCGCGCGACTCGTCCAGGCCGTAACTGCGCGAGGAGTCCGAGTCCACCTCCTGAAGGAGATAGATATCCGCCTCGTTGGCGCGCATGGTGTCGAGCACGCCCTCGTAATATCCCGTAAGTACCTCGCGCGTCTCCGGTTTCCCGGAGCCCGTGCCTCCGTCCATGACAAAGTCCGCGTCCGCGCCCATACCGCAGTAGCCTATGTTCCAGCTCATCAGCGTAAGGCTCCCGTCCGCGAAGCCCTCCGGCTCCGCGTAGCTCTCGACAGCGACGGCCTCGACCTCAGCCGGGCGGAACTCGCTTATCGTGAGGAAGAGGATAAAGCCCAAAGCCAGCGCGGCGGCCAGGGCCAGCGCTGTCAGCGCCGCCTTGAATATCCTTTTGCCCATTGCGCCTCCTTTTCGGCTTTGCTTATTCCGTGTAGTAGTGCCAGACCCGGCCGTCAAACTCGCGCCTCACGCGGCCGCGGCGCAGCAGGTACTCGAGGTGCGCCGCCGTCTCGCCGACGGCGAACCACTTCTGCGCGAGGGGGAAGTCCTCCCAGGAGTTGGTCTTGCCGCGCACGCGCCAGGTCATCTTGCCCGAGAGGTCATAGGCGGTGATGCCCGGGTTGGCGTCCATGGCGTCGAGCATCTCGCGGATGCGCGTGCCGTGGTGCTCGATGATGGTGCCGATGCGCTCGGCCATCGTGCACGTGACGGCGCGGTGCGCCGGCAGCGGCACGCGCACGTCGTAGATGCTGATGTCCATCAGGCTGTGTACATAGTGCCCCAGCGGGTCGTCAAAGCCCGGCCAGGTGGTGATGTTGGGCGTGATATTGAATAGCACGTGGTCGCCGAGGAACATGATGCGGTTGGCCTTGTCATAGAGGCAGACGTGCCCCGGCGTGTGGCCCGGCGTGGAGATGACCTGCAGCCTGTGCCCGCCGTAGGCTATGGTGTCCCCGTCCCCGACGTAGGTGAAGTCCGTGCGCTCCTTGTGCTGGTACTTCATGCTCGGCGCGTCGTCCAGGTGGCTGAGCTCCTCCTCGGAGAAGCCGTAGCTGCGGTACTCGCTGACGCGCCCGCTGCCCTTGACCTTGCCGAGGCCGCGGGCAAGGCGCTCGCCGTCCTCCTGGCTTATGTATATTTTGCTGTCCCGCCCGGCGATCGCTGGCGCGAGGCCGGTGTGGTCGGCGTGCAGGTGGGTGAGGAAGAGATCCGCCCTCTGCATGTCTATGCCCAGCTCGTCGAGCCCGCCGGAGAGCGCCTCATAGCACTCAGGCATGTTGAAGCCGGTGTCAATCACCAGCGAGCGGCGCTCGTCCTTTATCACGTAGCTGTTGAGCTCCTTGAGCGGGTTGCCCGGCAGGGGCACGGGTATGGTGTAGATGTTGCCCTCTATATGATTATACATTTGCTGACTCCGTTCTTAAAAATGGCTGCCAGTATTATACCATGACGGCGCAGCCGTCGTGGTATAATACGTCATCTTTTTCGGTTGCCCCGTTAGGGGCGAGAAAAAGGACTGAAATTAAAGTATAATATCTGCTCTGCGGATATTATACCACAAATCGAAGCCGTATGACACCCCCTGTTGCTCAAAATATGTCCGTTATTTCTTAAACAGCACCACCCCGGCCAGCATCAGCGCCGCGCCCGCCGCCTTTGTCCATGTGAGGGGGACGCGCTCGGTGCCCATGAGGCCGAGGGCGTCTATCGCGCCCGCCGTCAGCAGCTGGCTGACGAGGATGACGCTCACCTCGGTCGCCGGCGTGAGCGCGCGCATGCCCAGCATCACCGTCAGCGTTATGACGAGGCCAAGCGTGCCGCCGAGCGTATAGAACCAGTTCGTCTCCCCGAGGGCGGAAAAGCTGCCGTCACGGTGAAAAATCAGCACCGCGGCGGCCAGGGCCGCCGCGCTCGCCTGTACGAAGGCGTTGGCCTCCGCCGTGCCTATGCTCTCGCCCAGGCGCATGTTCATGACCCCCTGGACGCTCATCGCCGCGCCCGCCGCTATGCAGACCAGTACCCCAAGCACGTTTTATCCGCCGCCTTTCGTCATTTCGTCGAATCCGCCCGCCGTGGACATACAAGGATTATAGAATAATTACACTTGTATGCGGGGAGAGTATGTGGTATAAATAATGTGCGCGGTATAAATACATTCGACCGCGTGACATAGACTTCAGGGAGGTGCGACATGGCCGCCAAAGCCAAGCCGAAATACTACCTCGTGGAGGAGAGCGTCCTGCCGGAGGTGTTCATCAAGGTCACCCAGGCCCGCGAGCTGATGGAGACCGGCGAGGCGCGCACGGTCGCCGAGGCCGTCGAGCGCGTCGGCATCTCGCGCAGCGCTTTCTATAAATACAAGGACTCCGTCATGCCCTTCCGCGACATGCGCCACGGCAGCATCGTCACCTTCAACGCGCTGCTGCGGGACAAGAAGGGCGTGCTCAGCTCCCTGCTCGCTATTTTTGCCGACTCCGGCGCGAATATACTCACGATAAACCAGAGCATACCGACAAACGGCGCGGCGCAGGTCACAATCTCGGCCATCACCGAGAACATGAGCGTCAGCATGGACGAGCTCCTCAGCGCCACCCGCTCGCTCTACGGCGTGATACGCTTCGACGCCCTCGCCGGATAAGGAGGTCAAAAGATGGTAAAAGCTGCAATACTCGGCTTCGGCGTCGTCGGCGGCGGCACGGCGGAGGTCCTGACCAAGAACCGCGATCTCATCGCCCGCCGCGCCGGCAGCGAGATAGAGATAAAATACATCCTCTGCCGCCGCGCGCGGCCGGAGAGCCCCTTCGCCCACCTCATCACCCACGACATAGAGACCGTCGCCTCCGACCCGGAGGTCAAGGTCGTCGCCGAGTGCATCGGCGGCGCGACGCTGGCCTATGAGTACGTGCGCCGCTGCCTCGAGGCCGGCAAGAGCGTCGTCACCTCCAACAAGGAGCTTGTGGCGGAGAAGGGCTTCGAGCTCACGCAGCTGGCGCGCAAAATGGGCGTCAACTTCCTCTTTGAGGCCAGCGTGGGCGGCGGCATCCCGATACTGCGGCCGATATGCCAGTGCCTCGCGGCCAACGAGATAAGCTCCGTCTGCGGCATATTGAACGGCACGACGAACTACATCCTCACCGAGATGGTGCAGATGGGCAAGAGCTTTGAGCTCGCCCTGCGCGAGGCGCAGCAGAAGGGCTACGCCGAGGCAGACCCCACCGCGGACGTCGAGGGCATCGACGCCGGGCGCAAGATCTGCATCCTCGCCGACCTCTGCTTCGGCAAGAACGTGCCGCCGAGCGCGATAACGACGGAGGGCATCACGCGCATAACCCCCGCCGACATAGAGTGCGCCCGCGCGCTGGGCTACAAGATTAAGCTCCTGGGCCGCGCCATGCGCACGGGGCCGAACAGCGTCACAGCCTTCGTCGCGCCGCACCTCATCAGCCGGGCCGCGCCGCTCGCCAACGTGGACGGCGTCATGAACGGCATCTCCGTGCGCGGCGACGCCGTGGGCGAGGCGATGTTCTTCGGTCCCGGCGCGGGCAGCCTGCCCACGGCCAGCGCCGTCGCGGCGGACATCATAGACTGCGTCCGCGACCCGCGCACGCGCACCTACGCCGGCTGGTGGCCCTCCGAGCCGGGCTACGTCACGCACCCGGACAAGATAAGCTGCCGCTGGATGCTGCGCACCGACTCACCGCTCGCGGAGATAGCCGCCGCCTTCACCGGCGTCCGCTTCATCAACGCGCCCCACGCCCCGGCGGGCGAGTACGCCTTCGTCACCGGCTATATGTCCGGCGAGGAGCTCAAGGCCAAGACCGCCGGCATGAACGTGCTGGCCAAATACCGCGTTTTGGACTAGGTCTGGCCTGAAATGGCTCGACGCCTTTTCAGCCGCCGCTCGACGGCGAGGCTTTTCAGGCGCGGCGGCATAGAATATAGAGACAGCTATTAAATTTCGGAGGGATTAAC
Source organism: uncultured Oscillospiraceae bacterium (assembly GCA_944385805.1). GTDB lineage: Bacteria > Bacillota > Clostridia > Oscillospirales > Oscillospiraceae > Scatomorpha. Next base: position 3,487 of record CALWYR010000084.1, on the reverse strand, counting down.
CCCATGCTCATAGTACAGAAATTCGGCGGCAGCTCCGTCGCCAACGCCGAAAGGGTCCGGCATGTGGCCGGGATAATCGCGGACAACTACGCCGAGGGGCACGACATCGTCGTCGTCCTCTCCGCCCAGGGCGACACCACCGACGAGCTCATCGAAAAGGCGCGCGAGCTCAACGCGCGGCCCAGCAAGCGCGAGATGGACGTGCTGCTCTCCACCGGCGAGCAGCAGAGCGTGGCGCTCATGGCCATGGCGCTCGAGGCCATGGGCCTGCCCGTCGTCTCGCTCACCGGCTGGCAGGTGGGACTCGAGACCAACGGCAGCTACGGCAGCGCGCGCATCGTGCGCGTCTCCACCGAGCGCATCCGCCGCGAGCTGGATAAGCGGCGCATCATCCTCATCGCCGGCTTCCAGGGCATAGACCGCAACGGCGACATCACCACCCTGGGCCGCGGCGGCTCTGACACCACCGCCGTCGCCATAGCCGCCGTGCTCCACGCGGACAAATGTCAGATATACACCGACGTCGAGGGCGTCTACACCGCCGACCCGCGCAAGGTCGCCGGCGCGCGCAAGCTCGACGAGATAACCTACGACGAGATGCTCGAGCTCGCCAGCCTGGGCGCGCAGGTGCTCATGAACCGCTCGGTCGAGCTCGCCAAGCGCTACGGAGTCATAATCGAGGTGCTTTCCAGCATGGTGCGGAAGCCCGGCACAAAAGTTAAGGAGGTCGCAAAGAGAATGGAAGAGATGAAGATAAGCGGCATAGCCAAGGACAACAACGTCGCGCGCCTGGTCGTCGTCGGCGTCCCCGACGAGCCCGGCATGGCCTTCCGCGTGTTCAACACCATGGCCCGCGCGAAGATAAACGTGGACATCATCCTCCAGAGCTACGGCAAGGAGGGCACCAACGACATCAGCTTCACCGTCCCCTACGAGGACGCCGACCGCGCCGCCGAGGCGCTCGAGGAGCTGCGCGAGGCCATCGGCTTCGACCACGTCAACGTCGACACTAACGTCTGCAAGGTCAGCATCGTCGGCGCGGGCATGATGAGCGCCAGCGGCATCGCCGCGCTCATGTTCGAGGCCCTCTACGACGCGAAGATAAACATCCAGATGATTTCCACCAGCGAGATAAAGGTCAGCGTCCTCATAGACAAGTCCTACGCCGACCAGGCCGTACAGGCGATACACAACAAGTTCTTTGGATAAACTGCGGGCAAAGCCCGGCCGCAATGAAACCTTCCCGGAAAGGAGAACGCCGTGTACGAGCTCATAAGGATAACGGATCAATCCTACTACATCTCCTGTCCCGCCAAAATTGGCGTCTTTGACACGGGCGAGGGCGTCTATATCGTGGACGCGGGCTCGGACAAGGACGCCGGGCGGCGGGTGCGCAAGGTGCTCGACGAGCGGGGCTGGCAGCTCCGCGCCATCCTCGTCACGCACTCGAACGCCGACCACATCGGCGGCTGCCAGTACCTCCAGCGCCAGACCGGCTGCAAGATTTTCGCGCCCAGCATCGAGGCGCAGTTCACCCGCGCGCCTATTCTCGAGCCGAGCTTCCTCTTCGGCGCGTACCCGCCCAAGCCGCTCAGGCACAAGTTCCTCATGGCCCAGCCCAGCGACTGTCTCGATGTGACGGACGCGGAATTCCCAAAGGACGCGCGGGTTTTGCCCCTGCCCGGGCACTTCTTCGACCAGTGCGGCTATCTCATGCCGGACGGCACGGCCTTCATCGCCGACTGTGTCTCCAGCCCGGAGACGCTCGCGAAGTACGTCTTCCCCTTTGTCTACGACGTCGCCGCCTATCTCGACACCCTCGACAAGCTGCCCGCGCTCGGCGCGAAGTACTATGTGCCCGCCCACGCGGAGCCCTGCGAGGACATCACGGAGCTCGCCGCGCTCAATAAGCGCCACATGGAGCGCGTGGCGGAGCAGGTTCTGCGGCTCTGCGTCGAGCCGCGCGGCTTTGAGGAAATTTTGAAGCTCGCCTTCGACGAAAACGGCCTTGCGCTCGACTTCCAGCAGTACGTGCTGGTGGGCAGCACGATAAGGAGCTTCCTGGCCTGGCACCTCGACAATGGCCGCGTCAGCGCCGAATTCGCGGATAACCGCCTGCTCTGGCGCAGGATCTGAGCAAAAAAATGGAACAAAACCGCCTCCTTCCTCGTCCGGTCACTATACGGCTGAGCGAGAAGGAGGCTTTTTCATGCAGACATTTTTGCGCTATTTCAATAACGCCCTGCCGCTGCTGGGCGCGGCGCTGATACTGGGCGCGGCGGCGTACTTTGTCGCCCTCGCCGTGCTCAAGCGGCGCGGGAGGCGGCTTGCGGGCGCGTGGAAGCTCTGGCTCTTCGTAAGCGCCGTATATGTCTTTTCGCTCTTTATGCTGCTCGTAGTGCGCGGGGAGGGCTTCTCGCTCGAGGGCATGGGCTGGTACAGCCTCGACCTCTTCCACGAGTACCGCTCGCTCGCGAAAAGCTTCACGGCCAACGCGTTCATCAACATACTGATGAACATCCTCATCTTCCTGCCCTTCGGCTTCCTCTTCGCCCTGCCCTTCGGCGAGAGCAAAAGGCGCTGGCTGGTACTGCCGCTCGGCTTCGCCGCCACGCTGGCCGTCGAGCTCGTGCAGCTCGTGACTCGCAGCGGCATCGCCGACGTGGACGACCTCTTCAATAACTTCCTCGGCGTGCTCTGCGGCTTCGCCCTCGCGCGCTGCGTGCTCAATATCCGCGCCAGGCGCGGCGGCAGGGCGGCGCTCTGCGCGCTCGCGGCGCTCATATTTCTCGCGCCGCCCTTTGCCGCCTGGGGCGTCTCGGCCGCCTCGCCCTACGGCGTCAGCGGCTATCAGACCGGCGGGCGCGAGCCGCTGACGGACGAGCTAAGCTTCTCGGACGAGGCGCTTGACTTCCTCAACTCCGCGCCGGAGAGCTGCGCCTATTATTCCACGCCCGGCGGGACGCTCGAGGACGCGCGCGAGTGCGCGGCGGCTTTCTTCGCGCGCTTCGGCACGGGGATAGAGATGGAGGATCTCTACGACGACATGGCCTATTTCCGCGACGGGCCGCGCTATGTCACCTACCACTACGCCGGGCCTGTCGTCGAATACTGCGCCTCCGGCGAGGCAGAGCCCACCGAGGAGGGCCTTCGCGCGCTGCTCGGCAGCTGGTGGGGCCTCGACCTGCCCGAGTCCGCCGTGTTTGAGGAGCTGGGCAGCTCCAGCTGCCGCTTCACCCTCGCGCCCGAGGACGGGCGCGGCGGCACGATTGACATAGACCTGCACGACTCCTCCATAAGGGTCACCAGCTCGATTTTCGAGCTGACGCCCGCCGGCGAGGCCGTCATGCTCACGCCGACGGAGATTGAGGCGCTGCTGCGCCGCGGGGCCTACGCCGGCTGGCTTGAGGACCCGGACGCCCCGCAGGAGATACTTTCCGCCGCCCTCGAGTATGAGCTCGACAGCAAGGGCGTCTACCGCCCGCTC
>CALWYR010000083.1 GCA_944385805.1 uncultured Oscillospiraceae bacterium | reverse complement strand
AACACCATCCTGCGCATAGCCTTCACGCCCCTCGGCGGCGTCATCCTGGACAGGCTCAGGACGCCGAAGTTCCTTGTGATATGCTCCCTCGTCATCATCGCCATGTGCGTTGTCATGATAGTCATGCCGCAGGCCGCGGGCTTCGTGGTGCTGGCCGTGGCCCTCGTGCTGCTCATCAACGTCGGTTCCACGGTCTCCCGCCCGGCGCTTTATACGCCCATCCCCGAGGCGGGCGTGCCCCTCGTCATAACCGGCACGGCCATGGGCATCTGCTCCGCCGTGGGCTATTCCACCGACCTCTGGCTGCACACCCTCTGCGGCAGCCTCATTGACAAGCATGGCAACGCGGGCTATCAGATGATAGTCGGCCTGATGATAGTCGGCCTCGTGCTCACCATAGTCTGCGCCGTCCTGCTCGGCGTCTATGAAAAGCGCCATCCCATCCATGAAGACGGCGAAAACGCATGAAAGGAGAACCGATATGCTGCTCAAGAACGCAAGATTGATACCCTATCTCACCGAGGGCTTTGAAGGCGGCCTCGCCGACGTACTCATAGAGGGCGAACGCATAGCCGCCATCTATCCCGCCAGCATGGGGCCGGAGGGCGCGGAGGCGCTTGACCTCGGCGGCAAGACGCTCATGCCGGGTATGTATGACCTGCATATCCATCTCTATTTTCACGACCACAATTTCGAACACCTGTCCCTGCTGGGCCAGAATCAGCATTTCGTCAACTGCCTGAAGTACGCGAAGACCGCCCTCAGGCACGGCTACACCTCCGTGCGCGACGTCGGCAACCCGGACTATATAGGCCCCGCGGTCCGTGATTCGGTCAACGCGGGCGTGTCCATCGGCCCGAGGATATACACCGCCGGCTACTGCATCACCCCGACGGCCATGGGGAACGAGACCTTCGCGAACTTGTACGACGAGTTTGACGATCCCGCCGAGGCCCTGGGCGTCTGCCGCCGCGAGATGTGCCACGGCATTGACTTCCTCAAGTATATGGTCACCGGCGCGGGCGCGAACGCCAACGGCAGCCCCGGCGCGCTCGTCACCACGCGCGAGGAGCTTGAGGCCATGCAGCGCGCGGCCGAAACGCTCGGCACCCGCATAGCGGGCCACGCGCACGGGGCCGACGGCGTCCTGCTTGCCGCCCAGGTCGGGATATGGACCATAGAGCACGCCACCCTCATAAACGACGAGGCCATAGAGGAGATACTCAGGCACAACTGCCGCTCGGCCCTCGTGCCCACCATGATGCCGATACATGAGCAGAAGAACGCCGGACTGTACGGCGACTATCCGGAATATCTCATCAGATCCATCGAAATCCTTTACAGCGGCCTGCCGAAGCTGGTTGAGGCCGCCCGCGCCGGGATTATGATAGGGTGGGGCATGGACACCAGCATGGAGACCCTTGACCGGCTGCCGGGCTACGAGTTCCTGGCCCGCCGCGACATTGGCTTCACGAACCGCGAGATGCTTGAGCAGGCGACGATAAACAGCGCGAAGATTCTCGGCGTGGACGACGAGCTAGGCACCGTCAAAGCCGGCAAGCTGGCCGACCTGATAGCCGTCGACGGCAAGCCCGACGAGGACATAGAGTGCATGTACAAGCTGCCTGACGTTGTCATCAAGGGCGGCGTCAGATATTTCTAAGGAGGAAAGTTCTGAAAGAATTATCCAGGAACCTTGAGCGGCGGCGGCCCAGCCTGCTGCGTATGCTCGCCCCGCGTTTTGCGGACCCGAACGTGATATCCTTCGCGGCGGGCTATCCCTCGGCGGAGAGCTTCCCCGCCGGCGAGCTCGCGGAAATTGCGCGCGACGTGCTGCTCAACGACACCGTCACCGCGCTTCAGTACGCGCCGAGCAGCGGCCTTCCCTGCTTCATTAACGCCGCGCTCGAGCGTTACGTGAAGCCGTATAAGCGCCTCGACAACCTGAGCCCGGACAAGGTGCTGGTCGCGACCGGCTCCACCCAGGCCTTCGAGGTCATAATCAACACCCTGTTCAACCCGGGCGACGTCGTCCTCGTGGAGAACCCCACCTTCGGCGGCACGACCTCGCAGCTTGACGTGGCCCGCGTGGACATGGTGGGCTTCGACGCCGACGACGACGGCGTCATAATCGAGGACCTCGAGGCGAAATAAAGGAATATAAGCCCAAGGCCTTCTATGTCATACCCACCTTCCAGAACCCGACCGGCCGCACGCTCAGCCTCGAGCGGCGCAAAAGGGTGGCCGAGCTCGCCGCTCAGTACGACATGTACGTCATAGAGGACGACCCGTACAGCGACCTGCGCTTCAGCGGCGAGGCCCTGCCGCCCATCAAGTACTTCGACAAGGGCGACCGCGTCATCCTCGTCTGCAGCTTCTCCAAGGTGCTCTCGCCCGGCATGAGGCTTGCGCTCATGATTCCGCCGGCGGAGCTCTACGACGCGCTCTACTACATCAAGAGCTGCACCGACCTGCACACGCCCTCGCTCACCCAGCTCGTCGCCGCCGAGTTCCTGAACCGCGGCCTGCTCGACGGGCAGATTGAGAAGGTAATCGCCATGTACAAGGACCGCTGGGAGAAGATGGAGCGGGCCATGCGCGAATATTTCCCCTCCGAGCTCAAGTGGGTGGATACGAAGGGCGGCATGTTCACCTGGCTCAGCCTTCCCATACCCTCGAAGGACTGCGATTCGATAAAGATGCTCGGCGACTGCCTCGACAGCTGCGGCGTGGCCTACATGCCGACGGCGAGCTTCTACATCAACCCCGAGGACGGCAACAACACCATAAGGCTCAACTTCACCTCCGCGCCCTACGAGCGCATAGAGGAGGGCATTGAAAAGCTGGGCGGATTCCTGAAAAACGAGATTGCAAAGCACTGAAAGGAGCGGTAAAAATGTGGATTAAAGAGGACAACGGCGTCAAGGTATTCAACCTGGACGAGGCGGAGTGGGAGCCCTACTCCGACCCGCAGTTTCATATGAGGCGCAAGGTGTTCACCTCCGCCAACCTCACCTGGGCCATGAGCGAGCTGCCCGTGGGCACGCACTTTGAGGAGACCCACCACCACCCGCAGGAGCAGATTCTGCACGTGGTGCAGGGCAGGATGAATTTCGAGTGCGGCGGAAAGTTCTACGACCTCACGCCCGGACGCATCATCGTCATCCCCTCCGACGTCCCGCATTCCCCGAATGTCGTCGGCGACGAGAACGTCATCTGCATCGAGGTCTTCACGCCCTGCCGCGACTACCCCGAAAGCGTCAAAAAGGCCTGAGCGGCCCGGACTTACAGCGCAAAAATCCACCGGTTTTGCCGGTGGATTTTTGTTCTTTCACCACACCTGCCATCTCAGGACGAAGGCTATGGCGTAGAGGATATTCAGGATTATTAGGACGGCGCTCAGGGCGGCGTCGCGGGTTCGGGTGCGCGCCAGGGAGGAGAGGGCGAGGAAGAAGGGGAGAAGCGAAATCAGATACCTCGGCGCGCTCAGAAGCCAGGTCGCGCCTATGGCGATGAAGTAGTAGGCGATGAACCAGGCGGTATAGCTCGGCCTCATATCGCGCGCGGCGGGAATCATGACGGCGAGCGCGGCGAAGTCGAAGACGAGGTTC
>CALWYR010000082.1 GCA_944385805.1 uncultured Oscillospiraceae bacterium | reverse complement strand
CCGTGCAGCCGCTCTGGCCGAAGAGGCTGTTCCAGAAGCCGCCCTGGTAGAGGCCGTAGTAGTTGTACTGCTCGTTGATGAGGTCGGCGGTGGCGACGCGGTCGACCCACTGCGGGATCTCGCTCATGTCGAGGTATTCGCTCTCGCCGGTGACGGCGTTGAGCAGCACCGCGCCGGTGACGTCCTCGCCGCCGAAGAGGCCTATCTTCTTCGTGATGACGCTGGCGACCCAGTAGGGCTCGCCCTCCTCGTTGACCTCAAAGTTGACGTCGGAGAACATCAGCGTGGGATAGCTGAAGCGCAGATGGCGGTCCAGGTCGCGGAAGAAGTACTCGCTGGGCGAGTAGCGGATGCCGTTTTCAATACGCGCGACCTCGACCTCCTGCGTCACCATGTCTATGACGAGGTAGGCTGGGATGCCGGCGCTCTGGTTGTTCCACCACTTGAAGACGTCGCCGTAGTTGAGGTAGGTCACGCGCACGGGGCGGTTGTGGTAGTTTATCTGGTAGCTCTCCGGGTTGACCTCAAACTGGCTGACGAGGTCGCTCAGCTCGCCGAGGCGGCGGGTGGCGAGGACGTTGGCCGAGGCGTCGTCGAGCATCGGTATCTGGTCGAAGCTTATCTCCGCCACGTCCGCGGCGAAGTCGCCCTGCTCAATCGGCAGCAGCGCGGCGTAGTCCTTCGCGCGGAAGAGCTTCCAGCCGACGACGCTGCCCACAATGGCCACCAGCGCGGCGAGGCAGATGATGTAGAAGGGCACCGCGGCCTTTTTGCGCGCGGTGGATACGTACTCCTTGACCGAGCTCGCGCGGAAGCCGCCGAGTATCAGCGAGCTCGCGCACCAGACCAGGCAGAGCAGGATGATGAAGATATAGAGCTCGCCGGAGTGGATATTGAGCGCCGGCAGCTCGAAGTAGAAATAGAGGAAGCCGAAGACAAGCGTTATGACTATGCTCCATATCGCCGACGCGGCGGCGGAGAACTGCTTGCGCGGCTTCCTGGGCTTGCTGTCAGAGCGTTTGGGCGGCGTCCAGCTGTACTCCCCGCTCTCGGGGTCGGACTGGAATCCTCCGAAGTTGCCGAAGTTGAATCTCATGGGGTAACTGTCCTCCAGTGTTTATTGAAGCGCCCCTCCCGCCGGTGACGGGAGGGGCCTCTTCCCGTGTTGTTTTGCGCGCCCTCTACCTGAGCCCTCTCGAGCCGCGGATGATGAACTCGGCTCCCAGGCGGGCCATCTCTGCGGGCGTCTCCCTGGTGCCCTCGTTGAGCCAGACGGAGACGACGGCGAGCATGCCCTGGACGATATAGACGCAGTAGAGCTCCTGGACGCGCTCCTCGGTGCGGCAGACGTGCGATACAAAGCCGCGCAGGAACTGCTCGCGGAGCGTGGCGACAAACTGCCGCTCAAACTCCGGGTCCGAGCTGTTGCAGACCAGCGCGCGGTAGATGTCCGCGTTGTCGCGGCAGAGCGTCAGCACCTCCTCCAGATAGGTGTAGGCCGCGCTCTCCCAGTCCTGTCGGCGGACGGGCACGTCGATCTCGCGCAGGCGTGCGAGAAAGGAGTCCTCCAGCTGGCGGAGGAGATCCATGGTGTCGCGGTAGTGCGTATAGAATGTGCCGCGGTTAACGTCGGCCAGCTCCGAAATCTCGCGGACGGTTATCTCGCTGAACTTCTTGGTCAGCAGCAGCGTGGTCAGCGCTTCACGCAGCTGTCTCTTGGTCTTTCTTACGCGGCGGTCCTCTCTCTCCTCACTCCGGGAGGCTGTGGGCGCCTGCTTGCGGCGCGTGGGCTTGACGTTTGCCCTGTACACTGTGGCGGCTTCCTCTGCGGCTGACGAAGCAATACGCTCGTCCACCTTGCTTCCCTCCCTGTATTCAATTTGTCCCAGCGCCTGCGCTTACTGATACATAATACAATAATAACCTAAGTTCAAGCGATTATCAACAACAAGTTGAGAAAAAGACACAATTTTCCGCAAGGCAAATTAAGATTTGGTTAAACTTGCCGCCAAATGAACAAAAGCTATTGCGGCGCGGCTTAAAACAGTGTATTATGTCAATGATAAAAACGACGGGGAGGCGAGGCCATGGAGCTCAACAAGAAGAATGTGCGCATAATACTGCTGATAATTGTCTTCACCGTCGTGCTCTTCACCGTCGTGCAGAACCTGGGCGCGCTCTTCGGCGTCATCGTCGACATCTGGGGCATCTTCTCCAACGTCATCGCCGGCCTCGCCATCGCCTTCGTGCTCAACGTGCCGCTGCGCATCTTTGAAAACCGCGTCTTCTATGGCCTGCGCGAGCACCGCAGCCCGCTGGTGCGCCGCCTGCTGCGCCCGGTGGCAATCATCTGCTCCCTGCTCATAACGCTCGGCGTCATCATCGTTTTGGTGCTCGTCATTCTCCCCCGCCTGGTGGAGACCGTCGGCGCCGTTATAGCGCAGATGCCCGACTACATCAACGACGTCCTCGCCTGGGGCGACCGCGTTTTCGCGCCCTTCGACTTCTCCCCCTCGGCCTACTTCGGCAATATCGACTGGGAGGAGGTCTTCAACCGCATCAGCAGCTCCCTCTCCGAGACCGTCGACGGCATGACCAGCGTCAACGGCCTTGACATCGCCGGCGACGTGGTCGGCACCGCCGCCAACGTGGGCACCGCCATCGTCAGCGGCGCCATCAACGTCATATTCTCCGTGATTATCGCCGTCTACATCCTCGCGCAGAAGGAGAAGATAGGCCGCTTCACGCGCCGCTGCATCGACGCCTTCTTCCCCCGCCGCTTCGCCCGCGGCGTCGAGCGCCTGGCCGTCCGCGCGGGAGAGACCTTCTCCAACTTCATCTCCGGCCAGCTCACCGACAGCTGCATCCTCGGCGTGCTCTGCTTCATCGGCATGACCATCTTCCGCTTCCCCCACGCCGACGTCATCAGCGTCGTGATTGGCGTCACCAGCCTGGTGCCGCTCGTGGGCGCCTTCGCCGGCGTAATCATCGGCGCGCTGCTCATACTCACGACCGACGCCATCAAGGCGCTGCTCTTCGTCGTCTTCATGCTCATCCTCCAGCAGGTGGAGGGCAACCTCATCTACCCCAAGGTCGTGGGCAGGGCAGTGGGCATGCCCGGCGTTATCGTGCTCTGCGCCGTCCTCGTCGGCGGCAACATCGCGGGCATACTCGGCAGCCTCTGCTCCGTGCCCATCTGCGCCATGCTCTACTCCATGCTGCGCGAGGCGGTGGACGCCCGGCTCAAAAGCCGCGTCGGCCCGCGCAGCCGCTGAAGATTTGGACTTATCCCAGCCGCCCGGCCCGCCGGGCGGCTTTTCTGCCCCGTCCATGCGTCATTTCTCTGGAATATGGTTTGACCACGGTTTCTGTGCATTTGCTACAAATGTGCTTATTTGTCCCGAATCGCTTGTAAACCTTGCCGATTTGTGATATATTTTTGCCAAAGGCGATGGCTTTTCATCGCACGGATGCGGCGGGACAATTTCCGGCCCAGCGCTGGACTGACCGCCGCGGGCAACCGTATTTCTCGACCGCGCCGCCCGGCGCGGGCACATGCCGGGCGGCGAACTGGAACGCGCGGGAAGAACGCTCGCCGCGTGCCTCAAACCGCTCCCCGCGCCGGCGCGCCGCGTTATTGCGGAAACCGGCCGCCGCTTCCCACGCCGGGACGGGGTCAGGCACAAGGCTCCCGCCTTTTCAGGCTGAGGAGGGCGCGCGGCCGCAATCCGGCCGCGCGCCCTTTCACAAGCTCAGCTATTCGCGGTCGGACCAGTACCAGAGCGCTGAAGGAGGTTTGGAAGCATGGAATTTGGCCAGATTGTGGCCCCCACCATCAAGGAGCTCTTCATTGAGCGCATAGAGGGCATGATACTCTCCGGCGAGCTCAAGCCCGGCGACCGCCTGCCCAGCGAGCGCGAGCTGGCCGAGCAGATGAAGATAAGCAAGACCATCGTCCATATCGGCCTCGAGGACCTGGCGCGCATGGGCTTCCTCGACGTCACGCCGCGGCGCGGCACCGTCGTCGCCGACTTCGCCGAGAGCGGCAACCTGGAAACGCTCAACGCCATACTGCGCTACAACGGCGGCAAGCTGGAGCGGCAGATGGTGGTCAGCATCATCGAGCTGCGCAGCGCCGTGGAGGGCGGCGCGCTCATCCGCCTTGGCCGCAGCCACACGCGCGAGGATATGGACGAGCTCTACGCCCTGCTGGCCGAGTACACGGAGCTGGCTCGCCACAGCCCGGATGTGAGGACCATGGCCGACGCGCTCGCGCGCTTCCACTACCGCATCTGCACCCTCTCCGGCAACCAGCTCTTCCCCCTCATCATGAACGCCTTCCGCGGCGTCGGCAACGTGCTCTGGGAGGATTCGGCCCGCTTCTGGGGCGCCGAAGCCCTGCTCGAGCAGGGGCGGAAAATACTCGGCTTCCTCGAAAACAACGACGGCGAGGCCGCCGCGGACTATCTCAACTCTCTCTTTGACCACTACTTGGAGAATATGCCCTGAGAACGCGAAGGCCGGCCCCGGACAGCTGTCCGGGGCCGGCCTTTTTTTGTTTTTCAGCGCTCCATGAAGCGGGCGAGGAAATCGCGGGCCTCCTGCGTCTCGGGCTCCCTGAAGAGCCTGTCGGGGCTGCCCTGCTCCCAGATAACGCCGTCCTTCATGAAGACCACGTTGGCGGAGACGTCGCGGGCGAAGGCCATCTCGTGCGTGACGACGAGCATGGTCATGCCGTCGGCGGCGAGCGAGCGCATGACGGCGAGCACCTCGCCGACCATCTCGGGGTCGAGCGCGCTCGTCGGCTCGTCAAAGAGCAGTATCTCGGGGTCCATGGCGAGCGCCCGGGCGATTGCCACGCGCTGCTTCATGCCGCCGGAGATCTGGCGCGGCTTGGCCTTTATGTACGGCGCCATGCCCACGCGCTCGAGGTACTTCATGGCGTTGGCCTCGGCCTCGGCGGCGGAGCGCTTGAGCACCTTCATCTGGCCGACCATGCAGTTTTTGAGCACGTCCATGTTGTCGAAGAGGTTGAAGCTCTGGAAAACCATGCCGACCTTGGCGCGGTATTTGTTGGGGTTGACGCCGCCCGTTATCACGCTCTCGCCGTGGAAGAGCACGTCGCCGCTCGTGGGCGTCTCGAGCAGGTTGATGCACCGGAGCAGAGTGCTCTTGCCGGAGCCGGAGGCGCCGATGATGCTGGTGACGTCGCCGGGTCGCACGTCGAAGTCTATGTCGCGCAGCACCTCGTTGGAGCCGAAGCTCTTGGAGAGGTGGCGGACCTCAAGTATGGCGTCGCTCATTTATTTGCCCTCCTTCCCGCCGAATTCCGTGCTGCGCTCGTCGAAGGGCGTGCCGCGGTCGGGATGGCTGTAGGTCCCGGCGGCCATGGTGAGGTTGTCGGTCTGCACCAGCTCGTAGCTGCTCTTGCCGTCCATGCGCTTCTCAACCCAGCGCAGGAGGGCGGAGGCCGTGAGCGTGACGGCGAGGTAGCCGACCATCTCAATCGTCGCGCTGGGGAAGTACTTGTAGTTGAGGGCGACGATGTTCCTGTGGACGGCGAAGAACTCCGTGAAGGTTATGATGAACATAACCGAGGTGTCCTTGATGTTGATTATGAAGTTGTTGCCTATCTGCGGCATGATGTTCCGTATGGCCTGCGGCAGTATGACGCTGGTCATGGTCTGGAAGTGGTTCATGCCGATGCTCTTCGCGCCCTCGGTCTGGCCGGGGTCAATCGAGATTATGCCGCCGCGCACGCTCTCGGCCATGTACGCGCCGGTGTTTATTGATACGACCAGTATCGCCGCGGCCCAGACGCTTTCAAAGCGGAAGGCGTTGTTCGTGATATAGGGCAGGCCGTAGTATATGAACACCGCCTGGAGCACCATGGGCGTCCCGCGGAAGACCTCGACGTAGATGCGGATTATCGCCCGTATTAGCCCGAGGAAGAACCTTTTGACGGGCGGGTCGTTTTTGGAGCAGGGTATGGTGTTGAGTATGCCGCAGACGAGGCCGATCACGCAGCCGATAAGCGTGGCGACGACCGCCAGCAGCAGAGTGTTGCCCATGCCTCTGAGGTAGGTCTCCCAATACTGGGCAAGCAGGGCGCCTATGTCGGAGAAGAAATCCATTGAATAACCCCTTCAAATTTTATTCGCGGGCGCAGGGCGCGGGGTGATCCCCCGCGCCCTGCAAAGGTCTGGCGGCGCCGGGACTCAGATCTCCGGCTGGATGGCGATGGCGTAGTTCATGATGGTGTTGAAGTCGTCGGAGTCCATCTGGCCGAGCACGGCGTTGATGGCGTCGCGCAGCGTGGTATTGCCCTTCTGGACGGAGATGCCGATGTTGACGTTCTCGGCGCGCTCTTCCTCGGTGGCAAACTGGAAGTCGCCGTCGGTGCCGGTGAAGTTGAGGATCTTGAGGCCCTCGTTGTTGCGCACCGCGGCGGTGGCGGTGGGAACGTCGGTGCAGATGTAGTCGACCATGCCGGTGGTCAGGCTCATAATCATCTGGGGAGCGGTCTCGGCGGGGGGATCGAGCTGTACGTCGGGTATCTGGGGCAGGCAGGAGTCGTACCACACCGTGCCGCTCTGCGCGGTGGCGGTGCCGCCGGCGAGGTCGGAAATGCTCTGGGCGTCGGCGTACTCGCCGTCGGCGGTGGTGACGACGACGATGTCGGCGTAGTAGTACGGGCCGGCCATGTCGACTTCCTCAAGACGGTCGGCGGTCATGCTCTGGCCGGCGATGTTCGCGTCATAGATGCCGCTCTGCACGCCCGGGGTCAGGGAGTCCCATGCGCTCGCGGCTATCTCGAGCTCCCAGCCGTAGAGGTCGCAGATTATCTGGGAAATCATGATGTCATAGCCGTTGGCGTAGCTGCCGGAGGCGGTGGAGATGGGCACGGCGCCGTTGGCGTCGTCGACCTGCGTCCAGTTGTAGGGGGCGTAGGCGCACTCCATGGCGACGGTGAACACCCCGTCCTCGACGCCCTGCACGGCGGCGGCGTCAACGTCCTCGGGGACGGTCAGGCCGGCGATAATCTCGTCCACCTGGGCCTTGAGCTCCTCGGCGGAGAGGACCTCGTCCTCGCTGCCGCCGGACGGCTCCTCGCCGCAGGCGGCGAGGGCGAATACCATGCAGAGGGCCATGAGCATTGCAAGAATTCTTCTGGTCATTTCATTTTCTCCTTTTCGTTTCTCATTCCACGCGGATTTCCCGCGGCGGGTCTCGCGCCCGCTGGTGTGGATTGCGAAGCTCAAGGAAAAAATTTTACCGCCCTGAGCTTCTCCCGGTGGTGAAGTTCAATGGCGGCAACAAATGCTTTCACTGCTTTTCGATAGCGCTCCACAACCGTGACAGTCCGACGGATGTTCTCCCCCGGCCCGGGCAATGACCACGCAGACACACGGTCAATCCCTCGGCGGCATCCCCTTTCCGCACACGCTGTCTGGCGTATGCCGTGCGTACTCTTGTCAGCCGCGCCTCTATCTCTTTCGTATGAAATTGGCTTTATTATACACTCTCCGACGAGTTTGTCAAGAGGGAATTTTCTCCCCGCCCGACACAGGGCGGCCGCGGGGCCGCCCTGCGCCGGGGTTTGACAGGAAGAAGAGAGGGTTAGAGCTTTTTTACTACCTCGGCGAGGCTCTCGCCCCCGTCGGCTATGCCGAGGCTGGCGCACCAGCCGGCCAGCTCGCTCTCAAGGGCGGGCGTGACCTCATAGCCGGTTTTGAGCGTCTCGTCGAAGCGGCGCATCTCCAGCTCGCCGGGCATGAGTATCTCCTCGACGCCCGCGCGGCGGCGGCTGGATTTCATGGAGCGGATGTACTCGTCCACGCGCCGCTTAAACTCCTCCGCGGGAAGGAAGCGCGCGGGGTCGATAAGTATGATGAAGAAGCCCGTGTTCTCCTGCTCGCCCTTGTTGGGGAAGCCCACTCCCGCGCCGAAGCCGGCGCCGGAGAGCAGCACGGAGAGGGCCTCGACCATCACGCCCAGGCCGTAGCCCTTGGGCCCGGCTATGGGCAGGACGGTTTTCGCGGCGGAGGCGTCCGTTGTGGGGTTGCCCTCCGCGTCGAGCGCCCAGCCCTCGGGGATAGGCCGGCCCTCGCGGGCCGCGGCCTGTATCTTGCCCATCGCCGTGACGGTGGTGGAGATGTCGAGAATTATCGGCCTCTCCTCTAGCGCGGGCACGGCGACGATGATGGGGTTGGTGCCGAGCAGGCTGTCCGCGCCGCCGAAGGGCGCGACGCAGCGCACCGTGTTGCAGCCGATGAGGGCGATGAGCCCGTCGCGGGCAGCCATCTGCGCGTAGTAGCTGCCGCAGCCGATGTTGGACGAACGGCGCGCCGTGCCCGCGACGACGCCGTATTCGGCCGCGCGCTCGCGCAGGAACTCGTAGGCGTGCACCACGTCCACCACGCCGCAGCCGTTGTGGCAGTCAAAGACCACCGTGCTGCCGCCGTCGGAGACGACCTCCACGGGCGCGTCGGGCTTCATGGCGCCGTTATTAAAGCGCTTGAGGTAGTTGGCGAAGCGCGAGAGCCCGTGCGAGTAGATGCCGGTGAAGTCGCTGTGGGCGACGGAGGCGCTGAGTATGCCCGCATCCGTCTCGCCCATGCCGGAGGCGCGCAGCAGCGCGGCGCACAGGCGCTTTTCCTCTTCAAAGCTCAGCCGCATCACGCGCCCTCCCCTCAGACGGCGTTGTAGCCGGCCTCGAAGGCGGCGGTGTTGAGGGCCTCAAACTTGCTCTTGCCCTTCTTGCGGAACATGTCGTTCATGCCGTCGCGGCCCTCGTCGTGGGTGAAGTCGCCGAGCAGCTTGGTGATGGCGCCAATCATGACTATGTTCGCGCCCTTGGGGTTTTTGACCTCGTCGGCGAGCTGGTTGCAGTGCACGAGCACGACGTTGATGTCGTCGCGGACGTTGGTATCCTCGGTCATCATGTCGGCGTTCACGAGGATGGTGCCGCCGGGCTTGACCATTCCGACGAATTTCTTGAAGGACGGGGTGTTCATGGCCAGCACCAGGTCGGGCTTCTGCTGGCCGACATTGTATATCTTTTCATTGCCGTACTTGACGGTGCAGTTGGCTGTGCCGCCGCGCTGCGCCGCGCCGTAGGCGGGCATCCAGGTGGCGTTGACGCCCTTGTAGAGGGCGATCTGGGACACTATCAGGCCGGCGGTGAGCACGCCCTGGCCGCCGAAGCCGGCGAATACGAGTTCTCTCATGCTTACTCTCCCCTCTTTTTGATCTCGCCGAGCTGGTAATACTTCACGACCTCGTCGAGGAGGTGCTGCTTGGCCTTGACGGCGTCCATGCCCCAGTTCGTCGGGCAGGAGCACATGACCTCGACCATGGAATAGCCCTCGTGGTTGAGCTGGGCCTCAAAGGCGTTGCGGATATAGCCCTTGAGCCTGTTGATGTCCGCCGGGGTGCCGACGGCGCCGCGCGCCACGTAGGCGGGCTGGAAGCTGTAGGCGATGAGCTCGGGTATTTTGATGGGCATACCGGTGAGGCCGGTGTCGCGGCCGTTGGGCGAGGTCGCGGTGACCTGGCCGGGCATGGTGGTCCAGGACATCTGGCCGCCCGTCATGCCGAAGTTGCTGTTATTTACGGTGAAAACGCATATATTCTCATTGCGGTAGGCGGCGTTCAGCGTCTCGGCCAGGCCGATGTTATAGGCGTCGCCGTCGCCCTGATAGGTGAAGATGAACTTGTCCGGCTCGGCGCGGCGCATACCGGTGGCGACAGCGGCCGCGCGGCCGTGCGGGGACTGCACGAGGTCGATGTTGATGCCGCTCTTGAGGTGGCAGCTGCAGCCGACGCCGATGGCGGCGATGACCTTCTTGTCGAGGTCCATTTCCTCGAGACACTCGCAGATGAGCCTGAGCAGCACGCCGTGACCGCAGCCGCCGCAGAACATCGCGTAATTCATGAGCTCCGGAGCTTTCCTTTCGAGCGCCATATCAATAAACCCCCTTTATCTCGCCGGCCTTGATTTTGGCGTAATCGGCCTTGACGCTGTCGTCCTTGGGTATGTCGCAGACGTAGGCCAGCGCGTAGACCGGCGCCGCGCCAAAGCCGTACTTCTTGGCGCAGAGCGCCACGTCGTCGACCATCTGGCCCTCGCCGTTGGTCTCCACGGTGATGAAGCCCTTCACGTTCGGGTTGGTCCTGGCCAGCTCCTCAAAGGCCTTCTCGGGATAGGGCCAGAGGGAGATGGGGCGGATGAGGCCGACCTTCTCGCCCTGGGCCCTCAGCTCGCGGACGACGCCGTCCGTGGCGCGGCCGGGCAGGCCGAAGGAGACGAAGACGTACTCGGCGTCCTCGGTGAACTCGCTCTGCCAGCGCTGCTCGTTCTCGCGCATGGCGCGGACCTTCTCCATGTAGACGTCGGATTCCTTCTTGAGGTCGCGGCCGAGGAAGTCGCCGCGCTTGACCTTATAGGTGCCGTCGAGGCCCCAGTCGCACTTCTTTATCTCGCGGAACTCGGGGTACTCGCAGGGCTCCATCATCTGGCCGAGGCCGCTCTCGGTCATAATCTCCACGATGCAGCGGTACTTCTCGGCGATGTCAAAGGCCTCGTAGATGAGGTCGACGCCCTCCTGTATCGTGCTCGGGCTGAGGACGATGCAGCGGTAGTCTCCGTTGCCGCCGCCGCGCGTCTCGCGCAGGTAGTCGGTCTGGGAGCCGTTGAGCGCGCCCAGGCCGTTGCCCCAGCGGACGACGTTGAGGATGACGGCGGGGAAGTTGAGCTGGGCCATGTAGCTGATGCCCTCCTGCTTGAGCGAGATGCCCGGGCCGGAGGAGGCGGTCAGCACGCGCCTGCCGCAGGAGGAGACGCCCATGACCATGTTGATGGCGGCGAGCTCGCTCTC
>CALWYR010000081.1 GCA_944385805.1 uncultured Oscillospiraceae bacterium | reverse complement strand
GGATGGCCTGCTCGGGGCTCTCCTGATAGCTGCCGAAGGGCATGTCGCCGACGACGAAGGTGTTGGGCGCGCCCTTGACCACGGGCTTGATGTGGTGGATCATGTCGTCGAGGGTGACGCCGACGGTAGTGTCGTAGCCGAGCATAATCATGCCGAGGCTGTCGCCGACGAGGATGACCTCGACCTCGCTCTCGTTGACGATGGAGGCGGTGGTGTAGTCATAGGCGGTGACGTAGGCAAACTTGCGGCCCTCCTCCTTGTACTTCTTGAAGTCGAGGACGGTCATTTTCTTCTTGGGCATGTTGTTATCTCCTTTCGCTTCTGTGGTATTACCTCTTGTGTTTCTATGATATTTCAACACACGTCCCATTGCAAGTATTTCTTGCCCTGTTTCAAACGATTTGGAGCTTATTGCTGAATACGGCCCTGGTATTTTTAGCACTTTGACGGTGTTAAAGCCTTAACGTGGTAGTACCACGTCGGAGCTTGAAAATTGACGCCGTTTGTGCTATATTCTTTGTGTTAAAAGCGTGTGAAGCGAAGAAATCCGAAGGAGGAGTTCGTATGTCGGCTCAGCCCATGAGCGAGCTGCTGGCGGACAAGCTGGCGGGCATGATACTGGAGGGCAAGTACGCGCCGGGCGAACAGCTGCCCAACGAGCGCGAGCTCTCCGTGCAGCTGGGCGTGAGCCGCACTATGCTGCGCGAGGCCACCAAGCAGCTGGCGGCGCGCGGGCTGGTGGATATCCGCCGCGGCGTGGGCACCTTCGTCCCCGAGAACCCCGGCGTGGTGGACAACCCCCTCGGCATCCGCGCCGAGGGCGGCAAGAGCGTGCCGGAGATACTCGAAGACTGGTACCGCGTGCGCATGATAATCGAGGGCGAGGCCATGGAGATGGTCGCCGCCAACGCCAGCGCCGAGGAGCTCGACGAGCTCGAGCGCCTGCTCCACGCCGAGCTGGAGCTCGCACGCACGGACTACGAGGACTTCATGGAAACCGACCGCAGCTTTCACTGCGCCCTCGCCCACGCGACGCACAACCTCATCATGACGCGGCTTATCCCCACGCTGCACGCCGCCATCTACTACGACTTCGTGCGCGGCTATTACCCGCAGCTGCGCCGGGCCTACAACGACAACGTGGACGTCAACCACGCGGCCATAGTGAGGCATCTCAAACTACGCGACGGCCGCGGGGCGAACCTCGCCATGAGGTGCCACATGCTGCAGGGCATACGCGACCTGCACTCGATTTTGAAGTTTTGAGCCGGTTCAGGCGGCGCTTACCGCAGCCGTCCGCGGCAAAAAGGCGATATGCCCCGGGAGGGGCATATCGCCTTTTTGCTTTTCCGTTTTAAGCGGCATCAATGCCGGCCCCGGGCTTTTTTGCGTCCGTTCGCCATGCGCAGCATGAAGCGCAGCAGCACAGGCGGCACGCGGCCGTTTATCTGCAGCGCCCTCAGCGGAGCGCCCGCGCTCGTGGAGACCATCATGCGGTACTCGGGGCTCTTGTCCCTGTCCCGGCCGTAGCCTATGCCCAGCGCGAGGCGTATGCCGCGGTCGACCAGGCGCATGAAGCGCGAGTGGGCGCTCATCTGCTCGGGCGAGTGGTGCATGGTGAACTCGCCGCGCGCCGGCTCCGCCTGTTCGTGACGGCGGCCCAGCATGGCCTCGAAGCCGGCCGTCGACGGCCTGCCCGCGCCGGGGTTTGCGTACCAGCTGCCGTCCTGCCACTCGGGCGCGGGTATATCCTCACCATCCACGTATATTTTCGTGCTCAGCGGCAGGTTTTCGCTCGATGTGCCAACGAATACGGTATATTCTCCGCGCTGGATTTTCCATCCTCCGTCCCAGAGCGCGAAGTCGCGGCCGGACAGCTCAAAGAGCGCCTCGGCGCTCTCTCCCGGGGCCAGGTGCAGCTTTTGGAAGCCGCGCAGCTCCAGCGCGGGGCGGTGTATGCCGCCCGCGGGAGGCGCGACGTAGAGCTGCAGCGTCTCGCTGCCGGCGATGGCGCCGGTGTTCATAACCCGCACGCGCACGCGGCGGCCCTCCGCGCGCAGGCCGTCAAGGGCGAAGCTCGTGTAGCTGAGGCCGTAACCGAAGGGCCAGCGCGGCCCGCGCCCCGCCGTCGTGTAGCAGCGGTAGCCGACATAGAGCCCCTCGGTGTAGAGCGCGTCGCGGCTCCTGGCGAAGGAGGCGCTCGCGGGGCAGTCCTCATAATAGCGCGGCCAGCTCTCGGCCAGCCTGCCGCCCGGGCAGGCCCGGCCGTACAGCAGCTCGCGCACCGCCTCTCCCCCAGCCTCGCCGGGCAGGCCCATGTAGAGTATGGCCTGCACCCTGTCCGCCCAGGGGCACTCCACCGGCGAGCCGGAGAAGATCACCACGATGGTGCGCGCGTTCACGCGCGCGACCGCGTCGATGAGGCGGTTGACGCCGGCCGGCAGGCGCATGCTCTCGCGGTCAAAGCCCTCCGACTCGCAGCTGGCGGGCAGGCCGGCGAAAATTATCGCCGCCTCGCTCTCCCGCGCCGCGGCAACGGCGGCGTGAATGCTCTCCGGGCTCGCGCGCCCGTCCGCGCCCACGCCCTCGGCGTAGAGCGAGCAGGGCAGGCAGTCTATGGGCTGCGACAGGCGCAGAGGGTTGATGCGGCTCGAGCCCGAGCCCTGATAGCGCATGTCGCGCGCCATGCCGCCTATCACCGCCGCGCGCGTGCCCTCGGCGAGGGGCAGGGCGCGGTTTTCGTTCCTGAGCAGCACCGCGCCCTCTATGGCGGCGCGGCGGGCGAGCGCGTGGTGGGCGGCGGCGTCAAATACGTGCGCCCCCGCCGCGGCCTCCGCGGCCCGGCGGGCAAAGCGCTCC
>CALWYR010000080.1 GCA_944385805.1 uncultured Oscillospiraceae bacterium | reverse complement strand
GATATTAGCGAGTCTGCGACGTGTTTGAGGCGTAAAAGTTAGGATAATGCGGCGGTTTGTTGAGTTACCCGAATCCTGAGCGCACAAACAGGCCCTGCTAATATCCGCTCAAAAAACGATGTTTGGGCGATGTTTGCGAGATGTTTCCGCGATGCAGCGTGGTGAAGTGCGGGGCGAGGCAGCGTTGGCGGCGAGTATATGCTTAGATGAAAACGGCCCTCCCGGGGCGTTCCGGGAGGGCTTGCCGATTTTCCGTTCAGCCGGCTCCGTTGCCGCGCTCGGCCTTGAAGCGGGCGGTTATATAGCCCTCGACCTCGTCGAAGCCTATGCCCAGCGCGGCGGCCAGCTCGCCGTAGAGCAGGGTCTCGGCGCGCTTCATGAACCTTGCGTCCACCTGGCCGAAGCGGCGGCCGGCGCTCTCGGCGGCGCGCTTTTTGGCGCGGATGCTGACCAGCATACCGGCGAGGTCGGAGCAGCTGTGCGAGCAGAGCAGCTCCTGATAGCGCGCGGCCAGCTGGGTGAAGTTGCGCTCGTGTATGCTCTCGGGGCGCATACCAGGCATGGAGCTCACCAGCGCCTCGGCCTCCTCGCGCGAGATAACCGGGCGCATGAAGACCTTGCCGTCCACGGGCACGGAGATGGTGCCGCTCTGGTAGAGCGGCTTGAGCAGGTAGCAGCGCCGCGTCCCGCCGCCGGGCAGCTCCTTCTCGTCAATCCCCTCAACCTCGCAGACTCCCGTTCCGCCGTACACTATGAGCTCCCCGACCGAATACAATAAAAGCGCCTCCATCCGCAAAAATAACCGGGATTACACCCCGGCCTTGAGTTTCTGCGTACATTATAGCACATTTTCCGAGCCGGCGCAAAGGCGAATTTGCTGTCCGCGGGCGATTTTTTGTTCCCTTTCGCGCGCAAAGGTGATATAATATCCTCAAAGGAGGGGTGACCGATGAGTATCAACGTCATCACTGTCAGCCGTCAGTTCGGCTCCGGCGGGAGGACCGTCGCCCGGCTCGTCGCGGAAAAGCTGGGCTGGGCCTACTATGACAAGGAGCTCGTGCGCAAGATAGCCGCGGAGAGCGGCCTGGCGGAGAGCTACATCCTCGACAGCGGGGAGTACGCCTGCTCTACCAACTCGTTCCTCTTCAACTGGGCCATGAGCGCCGAGAGCGGCCGCAACCCGGGCACGCTGCCGGTCTCTGACCAGCTCTACATCGTGCAGAACAACGTCATCCGCGACCTCGCGGAGAAGGGCAAGTGCGTCATCGTGGGCCGCTGCTCCGACTATATCCTGCGCGACCGCAGCGACGTGCTCAACACCTTCTTCCACGCCGACGACAGCTTCCGCGCCGACCGCATCGTGCGCCTCTACGGCGAGACGCTCGACAAGCCGGCCAAGCGCCTGAAGGAAAAGGACGACAAGCGCAAGACCTACTACCGGCACTACACCGGCCGCGTGTGGGGCGCCGCCAACAACTACGACCTCGCGCTCGACACGGGCCGCCTGGGCGTGGAGCACTGCGCCGACATAGTCGTCAAGACGGTCGGGGAGCTCAACAAGTAATAAGCGGAAACATGGCAAGGGGGACCGGTACGCGCCGGCCCCCTTTCGCTTTCAGCCCATATCCACCGGGTGAGCGGCGGGGTTCACCATGTCCTCGCCGTTGCCGGAAAAGCGGCTGGTGGAGAAGTCAAGCACCTCGTTTCCCGGCAGGTTCTCAATGAGTACGGCCGTGCCGTTATCGATGAAGGAGTTGTGCTGATAGCCGGGGCTGGAGTAGTGCATGGAGTAATCGGTGTCGAAGTGCAGCGCGACGCCGTTATTCTCAAAGACGCAGCTGTCCGCGCCCAGCCACGAGCCGTCGAGGGCCAGCGCGGCGGTGTCCCAGCCGCTGAGGCGGCATTCGTAGAGGTGCACCCCGTCCACCGCGCGCACGCCCACGCCGCCCGAGCCGAGGAGGTCGATGCCGCTGAGGTTCGTGAGCTGCATATAGGCGGAGTTTACCTCGATCGTGCCCGAAAAGCTGGTGCGCGCCTCCCCCTCGGCGGAGCCGTAGAGCGACAGGCCGCGCGTCGCGGGCAGGGTCAGCCCGCCCTCATAGGCCACGGGCGGCAGGTATATGTCCACCGCCGTCTCAAAGGGCAGCTCGTCGCCGACGCGGTCTAGCAGGGCCTGCACCTGCGCGAGCGTGTCCATGGGCGTGTCCTCCGGCGTGAAGGTCACGACCTCCTGCTCGACGGCGGAGACCGTCTGGCGCAGGCGGATGACGTCGCCGTTTTTCATCGTCAGCGTCCAGAGTATGTCGTTGACGCCGCAGCCGGCCCGGAAGCCGATGTGCGAGGTCATGGCCGCGTAAGGGAAGCTGGGGTCGTGTACGGGCTCGGTGAAGTCCATCGCCTCCGCGCCGCCGCGCGGCAGGGCCTGTACCTCGGCGGAGGCGACTAGGGCGCTGAAGGCCTCCTGCCCGTCCGCTCCGTCCGGCGTGCGCACATAGAGCTGCGAGGGGTTGGCGTAGGACCTGCCGGGCGGGACGAGGTTCTCGCGCTCGGGCACGGGCGCGACGTCGGGCGCGCTGGTCCCGTCGAAGCTCAGCACCAGCCGGTAGCTGACGCCGTCCTCGCCCGTGTAGAGCGTCTCGGCGGGCACTCCGGCGAGGCCGGAGCCGTCGTCCGAGGTGTTGGAGCTCGCCCGCGGCGCGCTTTCGATAGCGGCGGGAGCGCTTTCGCTCACGGCGGGCGGCGTCTCTACGGCAGCGGGCGCGCCCGTCCCGCGCAGGGCGAGGATACCCGCCGCGGCAGCCGCGGCGGCCAGCGCGCAGGCGGCGCATATAAGCGGCCAGCGCCGGCGCGGCCTGGGCGGGCTCACCTCGCGCTTGGGCGATTGTACGCTCTCGCAGTGCGGGCAGAAGGCCGCCCCCTCGGGCAGCTCCGCGCCGCAGTTTACACATCTCTTGCTCATCTTCCCCTCCACTTACAGCGCCTCCATCAGCTGGAGCACGCTCCTGTATCTCTTGCCCGGGTTCGTCATGGTACACTTCTGCACCACGCGCCCCAGCTTCCCCGCCGCGATGCGCCGCGAGGGGTGCTCGCCCGTGAGCATGACGTTCAGCAGCACGCCGAGCGAGAAGATGTCCGCGCGCGCGTCGGACTGGGAGATGCCGTACTGCTCCGGCGCGGCGTAGCCCATCGTGCCCAGAACGCGGGTGTCGCTCTCGCTCTCGAACTTGTAGATGCGCGAGGCGTCGAAGTCGATGAGCACGGCCTCGCTGCCGCGGATAATCACGTTCTCGGGCTTGATGTCGCGGTGGACCGCGCCCATCGAGTGCAGCACCC
Source organism: uncultured Oscillospiraceae bacterium (assembly GCA_944385805.1). Lineage (GTDB taxonomy): Bacteria > Bacillota > Clostridia > Oscillospirales > Oscillospiraceae > Scatomorpha. The sequence goes on along the minus strand of CALWYR010000080.1, from coordinate 143 downwards.
AGAGCGCGCGGCACAGCTGCGCCGCCACGTCCCGCGCCGCGGCCGCGCTCAGGGCGCGGCCCTGGGGCAGGAGGGCCAGCGTGGCGCGCTGGATGTGCGCCTCCGGCGCCGCGGCGGGGGCGGCGGGGGCGCCGGCCGGGTGG
>CALWYR010000079.1 GCA_944385805.1 uncultured Oscillospiraceae bacterium | reverse complement strand
GATATTAGCGAGTCTGCGACGTGTTTGAGGCGTAAAAGTTAGGATAATGCGGCGGTTTGTTGAGTTACCCGAATCCTGAGCGCACAAACAGGCCCTGCTAATATCCGCTCAAAAAACGATGTTTGGGTGATGTTAGCGAGATGTTTCCGCGATGCAGCGTGGTGAAGTGCGGCGCAAGTCCGGTGACGTTGCCGGGCGGCGAGCCCGGGACAGGCTCTCAGGTACGTTACGCGTTGCCGGCGGCGACACGCCCCTCGGGGTGAAGAAGGCGGCAGTATTGAATAAGGTCAAATAAAAGCCCCTCAGGCGGTGGGCAGCGGCACCGCCTCCTTCAGCTGCACCTTGCCGAAGTAAAACACCTTCTCCGAGGCCGGCACAACGACATCCAACTCGCTGCGCCGGCGGTTGAGCGCCAGCAGAAGGGCGTTGCCGGCCCAGTCCTCGCAGTACTGGCGTATCACCGCCTCGCGGCCGGCGAGGAAGAGGCCCACGTCGCCGATGCCCATCTCCGCGCCGACTTCTATGTATGCGGCGCCGCCGCGGGGGATATACGGCTCGCACTCGTCGCCCGTCACGCGCAGGGCGAAGTCCGCCGTGCAGCCGTCGGGGAGCTTGATTCTGGTAATCTCTCTCATGCTCTCGCCTCCCGCCTGAGCTTATCACCCGCCGCGGGCGCTGTCAAGCAGGCGCTTGAACTTGGCGCCGCGCTGGTGTAGAATATACGTATCCAATAACGGAGGTGTTCACTGTGAATGCAGCCTACGAAAACCTGCTCACGCGCCGCAGCGTGAGGAAGTATAAGAGCGAACAGATAAGCGACGAGGAGCTCGGCGCGGTGCTGAAGGCCGGCACCTACGCGCCGACCGCCATGGGCAAGCAGTCCCCGCTGCTCGTGGCCGTACAGGACAAGAGCGACATCGCCCGCCTGAGCAGCCTCAACGCGCAGATCCAGGGCACGACCGGCGACCCCTTCTACGGCGCGCCGACCGTGGTCGTCGTCTTCGCGCAGGCCGGGAACCGCAACGGCGTGCAGGACGCGTCTCTGGTCATGGGCAACCTCATGAACGCCGCGCACGCGCTGGGCCTCGGCTCCTGCTGGATAAACCGCGCGCGCGAGACCTTCGAGCTGCCCGAGGGCCGCGAGCTGCTGGCCAAGTGGGGCATAGAGGGCGACTGGATAGGCGTCGGCAACTGCGTCCTCGGCTACCCCGCCGCGGAGCCCGCCGCCCCCGCCGCCCGGCGCGAGGGCTATGTGAAGATAATAAAATAAGGGATATGAAGGCGGCGGGCCGAGCGTCCGCCGCCTTCGCGCGCGCAGACGGCAGTGCCGGAAGCCGAGAAAAGGAAGAAAGCCGCCACCTGGGCGGCCTTCTTCGGCTCTTTATTACTGCCGCTCGGCGATGCCGTCTATGGCGGCGAAGTTGACGCTTTCGGCGAAGCTCTCGAGGTCTGCGCGGGTCACGGCGGTGTGTGCCCCGCGGCTTTCCCCGCTCTCCGAGAGCACGGCCTCGCTGTCCGCGCCGTCCGTGCCGGCGCGCACGGTGATGAGCACCCAGCCGCTCTCGAGCCCGGCGTAGATGAGGCCCTTGTCCGGGCCCAGGCCGAGCAGCAGCTCCCGGCCGTCCGCGGTCACATACTCCCACTCGTCCACTTCGTCGAGATAGACATAGGCCTCGGCGGTGGACATCGCGCCCCTGGCGGCGTAGGTGAAGATATAGTCCGCGACGCCGCCTCCCGCGAGCGTAAAGCCGCCCGAATACTCCAGCGTGCCCGCGTTGTCATAGCGCCCGCGGTGCACGGCGGCGCGGGCGTCGTCCGCAGGAAGTATCTCGGCGCCCAGGGCGGCGTGGAGCTCCGCGAGCGAACGCAGCTCGTAAACCTCGGTGGCGGGCTTGAGGCCGTACTCGTGCGCGAGCTCGAGATACTTCGCGTCTATGCGCGCCTCGCCGGCCCGTACCTCGTCAAACTCCTCGGGCGTGAGCCCGCCGGTGGGGAGGCCGGCCCTGACGCCGGCGGCGAAGTCCTTGAGCTCCTGATAGGCCCTGTACTGCGCGGAGTCCGCCGGCAGCACGCTGACCACGTCGCGCCCGGCAAAGGGGGCGGCGGTTTCCTTTTCGTGGCTGAGCTCGCCGAAGCCGTGCGCGGCGGCGAGGCTCGCCACGGTCAGCGCCGCGGCGACGGCGGCGGCAATGAGCAGCACGCGGCCGGCCCTGCGGGGGCGTTTGGCTGTATTTTTCATGCTTTCCTCCTTCAGCTTGCGCATGACCGCCTCGCGCACGCGCCGCTCGTCCGTGCCCATGGGATTGGGCAGGGGCTCTATACCGGCGGCGGGGAGCAGGTCGGATATTCTGGTCTCCATCTTACGCATCTCCCTTCGTGCGCTCGCGCCGCAGCTTTTCCCGGCCGCGGCGCAGGCGGGTCTTGACGGTGTTGGCGTTCATATCCAGCGCGAGGGCGATGTCCGCCACGCACTGGCAATAGTAGTAGTGGCGCAGGAAGATTTCGCGGTCGGGCTCCTGCATGGCCTCGACGGCGCGGCGCGCGCGCTCCGCGAGCTCCCGTTCGGTCAGCGCCTCGTCAGGGCCGGGCTCCGGCAGCGTGAGCACATCGTCCTCGAGCGGCAGCTCCGCGCGGAGCGAGCGCAGCGCGCCGCGGGCCATGTTGCGGGCAGTGCCGCCCAGCCAGGCGCGGGCGGTGCCGGAGCGTATTTTCGCCGCGCTCCGCCAGAGGGCGAGGAAGACGTCGCAGACTATCTCCTCGGCGTCCGCCTCCGAAAGGCGCGGAAGCAGCATGTTCTTGACGATAGTGCTCACGTAAGCCGTGTAGCGCTCTATGAACCAGCCGAGCGCGTCCTCGTCTCCGGCGCGCAGGGCCTCCAGCGCGCTGCTCTCATCCATTGGCGTCACTCCTTTCAGCGGCCGCTTTCACCCATAAAGTCGCGAAAACGGCGGCAAAGGTTTCAGAAAGGGCAAAGTATTTTCTCCCGGCCGTGGTATAATGCAGTTTCACCCTTGCGCGCCGGGCGCAAAAGGGGTACAATTGACACAGCAAAGGTCTCAAATATTGAAGCGCCGCGGCGCGGAAAGGGAAAATTATGCTTAAAATCAGCGAAGAAGAGAAGAAAGCCCTCAAGGGGCGCGGGATTATCATGACCCGCGACGGCGAGCGCTTTGTGGCCCGCGTCGTCTCCAGCAACGGCGTCTTCACCGCCGAACAGCTGCGCGCGCTCACCGACGCCGCCGAGAAGTACGGCGACGGCCGCGTCGCCATGACGGTGCGCCTGACCGTTGAGATCCAGGGCGTCAGCTATGAGAATATCGAGCCGCTGGTCGCGGCGGTGGAGGCCTGCGGCCTCGTCACCGGCGGCACGGGCAGCGTGGTGCGCCCGGTCGTGGCCTGCAAGGGCACGGTCTGTGTCCACGGCCTTGAGGACACCCAGGAGTTCGCCGACGAGCTCTTCAACGAGTTCTACCTCGGCTGGCACAGCGTCAAGCTGCCGCACAAGTTCAAGATAGCCGTCGGCGGCTGTCCCAACAACTGCGTCAAGCCCGCGCTGCACGACTTCGGCATGTACGGCCAGAGCGTGCCCGAGCTGCACGCCGACGAATGTAAGGCCTGCGGCAAGTGCGGCTGCGTGGACAAGTGCCCCGTCAAGGCCTGTTCCAGGGGCGAGGACGGCAAGCTGGTCATCGACTGGGACAAGTGCACCAACTGCGGCAAGTGCATCCCCGCCTGCCACTTCGGCGCGGTGCACGAGGCCGAGCGCGGCTTCGCGGTGTACATAGGCGGCATCTGGGGCAAGACCCAGCGCCTCGGCACCCGCGTGCCCGGCGTGTACGGCAAGGACGAGGTCAAGAAGCTCATCGAGAAGGCCATCCTGCTCTTCCGCGAGCAGGGCGTGACCGGCGAGCGCTTCGGCCGCACAGTCGACCGCGTCGGCGCGGATAAGTTCATCGAAATGCTCCTGAGTGACGACGTGCTCGCGCGCAAGGACGCCATCCTCAACGCCGAGAAGCACACCGTCGGCGGCGCGAGCTGCTGAAGAGCCGAAAGCTTTGCTCGGGCCTTTTCAAAGGCCCGCGGAGCTCCCTGCCAATTAATTAAGGAGGGGGTCTGGGGGAGCCCTGGCGGGGCTCCCCCGTTTTTCTTTGCCAATGAGAAGAACCGTTGTATTAATCCTGCTCGCGGCCATGCTCCTTGCCGCCTGCGGCGCTCCGGCGCCGGCGGAGACACAGGGGGAGACGCTGAGCTTTACCGACGACCTGGGCCGCGAGGTCGCGGCTCCGGCCGAGCCGGAGCGCGTGGCCGCGCTCATAGGCTCCTTCGCCGAGGTCTGGTGCCTCGCCGGCGGGCGCGGGACGCTCGCCGCCGCTGCGGACGACGCCTGGACGAGCTTCGAGCTGGGGCTGGACGGGGACGTCGTCAACCTGGGCGCGGTCAAGACGCCCAGCCTGGAGGCGCTGCTCGCCGCCGAGCCGGATCTTGTGCTCGCGAGCGTCAACCCCGCCGCCGACCTGGAGATGGAGGACGTGCTCACGAGCGCCGGCATACCCGTCGCCTACTTTGACGTGGAGGGCTTTGAGGACTATCTGAATATGCTGGATGTGTGCACAAAGCTGACCGGAGCGCGCGAAAACT
>CALWYR010000078.1 GCA_944385805.1 uncultured Oscillospiraceae bacterium | reverse complement strand
AATCCAATACAAGTCAATGCGTAATTGGCGTAAAAATGGCGTAGCCGCCAAAACGCCAAAGTGCGAAAAACCTTGTAAATACGGCATTTTTTAAGGAGATGTAGAGATATATGAAATTAGGAATCGTCGGCCTGCCCAATGTGGGCAAGAACACGCTTTTCAACGCTATTACCAACGCGGGCGCGGAGAGCGCCAACTACCCCTTCTGCACCATTGAGCCCAACGTGGGCATGGTCGCCGTCCCGGACGAGCGACTGGACTTCCTGCGCGAGCTCTACAGCCCAAAGAAGTACACACCCGCGACGATAGAGTTCGTGGACATCGCCGGCCTGGTCAAGGGCGCGAGCAGGGGCGAGGGGCTTGGCAACAAATTCCTTGAAAATATCCGCCGCACGGACGCCATAGTCCACGTCGTCCGCTGCTTTGACGACGAGAACATCATCCACGTCGACGGCAGCACCGACCCCGCGCGCGATATAGACGTCATCAACCTCGAGCTCATCATGGCCGACATGGAGCTGGTCGAGCGCCGCATAGACAAGTCCAGGAAGGCCGCGAAGGGCGGGGACAAAAAGTTCGCCCGCGAGGCCGAGGTGTTTGAGCGCCTGCACGCGCACCTCAACGAGGGCCTGAGCGCGCGCAGCTTCGAGTGTACGCCGGACGAGAGCGAGCTCATAGAGACGGTCGACCTTCTCAGCCTCAAGCCCGTTATCTACGCCGCCAACATGGACGAGGACGGCATAGCGAACCTCGACGGCAGCGCCTATTATCAGGCTGTCAAGGCTATCGCGGACGCCGAGGGCGCGCAGACCCTGCCCATCTGCGCGTGCACCGAGCAGGAGATCGGCGAGCTCGACGACGAGGACAGGGCCGTCTTCCTCGAGGAGCTGGGCCTGCACGAGAGCGGACTCGCGAGGCTCATCAAGTGCTCCTACGCGCTGCTGGGACTCATTAGCTTCCTCACCTGCGGCAGCGACGAGGTGAGGGCATGGACGATAAAGAACGGCACAAAGGCTCCGCAGGCCGCCGGCAAGATACACTCCGCCTTCGAGCGCGGCTTCATCCGCGCGGAGATAGTGGCCTTCGACGACCTCAAGGCCTGCGGCACCATGGCCGCCGCTAAGGAGCGCGGCCTCGTCCGCAGCGAGGGCAAGGACTACGTCATGAAGGACGGCGACGTCACCCTCTTCAGATTCAACGTGTAAAAGAAAAGCGCCAAAGCGAAAAGAGGCGTCCCCGAGCGAAAGCGGAGGGACGCCTCTTTTTAAGCGCCGCGGCCCGGGTGCGGCCTGAGCGGCTCAGGCCCGAAGCGTTGCCGCGACCAGCTCGGGCCGGTTGTTCACCCTCAGTGGGAAAAGGCTGTTCCCCAGCCCGCGCGAGACGAGCATCAGGGCCTCCCCCTCGCGGTAGAGCCCGGCGTCGTATTCGGGAAAGAAGCCCTGGCCGGGGGCGAACACGCCGCCAATCAGGGGCAGGCGTATCTGGCCGCCGTGGGCGTGGCCGCAGAGAGTGAGGTTGGCTCCGTACCGGGCGTAGGTATCGAAGAGCTCCGGCCGGTGGGCGAGCAGCACGGTATAGGTCTCTTCGTCGATGAGCCCTTCGAGCGCCGCGGCGGCGCGCTCCGCGGCGCTGCCCTCCTGCCCGATGAGGGCGGGGTCGTCTATGCCGGCTATGGCTATGCTCCCGCCCTCGCGGCTGAGAATGACGCTCTCGCCGCGCAGCACGCGCGCGCCGGCCTCGCGCAGGCGCGGCTCAATGGCGTCAAAGTCCAGCCGCGCCTCGTGGTTGCCGGTCACATAGAAGACGGGGGCTGTCTCCGCGGCGGCGCGGATGAAATCGAGCGCGGCGTCCGTGTCGCTGTGCCGCGAGTCGATGAGGTCGCCGGTGACGGCGATAATGTCCGGCTCCGCCTCGCGCAGGAGCCGGAGCAGCTTTTCGTTCCCCTCGCCGAAGACGGCGTTGTGCAGGTCGCTGACCTGCGCTATCGTGAAGCCGTCGAAGCTCTCGGGCAGGCCCGGCGCGGCTATCTCGTACTCCGTCAGCGCCGGGGAGCCGTTCTGCCGCAGCGACCAGAGCAGCAGCGCCGAAAGCAGCAGCGCGAGCGCGAGCAGCAGCGGGAGCACGCGCCGCCTCCTCAGCGCCATGTGACCTTGAGCGGGCGGCGCGGCACGCGGCGGCGGTATTCCACCGCGCTGTGGCCGAGGCAGAGCGCCGTCACGGGTTGGACGCCCACTGGCAGGCCCAGCAGGGCGCGCAGCTCCTCGCTGGCCCTCGCCGCGTAGACGAAGAAGCCGCTGTACAGCGCGCCCAGGCCCAGCGCGCCCGCCATCAGCTCCATGTAGGACGAGGCCAGCGCCGGGTCGGTGTCCTGCTTGCCGGAGACGACTATCACAGCAGGGGCGCCCTTGAAGAAGAACTGCCCGCGCTCGGCCGCGTAGCCGCTCTTCGCCAGCCGGGACAGGCGCGGCAGGGCCTCGAAGGCGCGCGCCGCCATCGCCTCGACCGCTGGCAGGTCCTCGCGCAGCACGGTGAAATACACGCCCTGGCGGTTGCTGCCGGTGGGGCAGCAGCGGCCGGCCTCGAGTATGCGCAGTATGTCCGCCTCGGCCACCGGCTCTGGCGTAAACTGCCGCACGGAGCGGCGGCTGGCCATCGCCAGCAGCAGATCGTCGGGGTCAAAGCCGGAGAGGGGCCTGATTCCCTCCAGCCCGGAGGTGTCGTAGCCCGGCATGCTCACCGCGCCCGAGGGACAGATGGCGAAGCAGTGCCCGCACTCTACGCAGGCGTTGTCCCTGACGCGCGCTGCGCCGCCCTCGAGGGCGATGTGCAGCGAGACGCAGTCGGCGGCGCAGAGGCCGCAGCCGATGCATTTCGCGGCGTCTATTACAACAGGTTCCATGAAAATATCCTCCTATCGGTCGGTAAACATGGCTTTTACGGCCTTTTCAATGCCTATGGCGAAGGCGCGGTGTCCCTCCTCGCTGAAGTGGACGCCGTCGAAGCAGAGCCCCACGCCCCAGGGCGCGGCGTCGGCAAAGCCCTGGGCCAGCCGCTCGCAGACGGCGCGGTACTCGCGCGCGAGCAGCAGGGACTCACGTACAAGGGCCGTATCCGGTACCCAGGCGCCGAGGGTAAAGGGCGGAGGCGCGACTACGAGCGCCTCGCCGGGCGCGAGGGCGCGGCGGCTGAGGAAGCTCTCCATGCGCCTGCCGCACTCGGCGGCGGAGGCCTCGTTGAGCAAATCGTTGCCGCCGAGCATTATTATCAGCCGCTCGCCCGGCCCGGATAGCGGCGGCGCGTCCCGGCGCGGGATGCAAAGCCCGTTCTCACCCAGGTTCAGGCACTCGCAGCCGAGGCTGCCAGCGAGTATGTCGACCCAGCGCGCCCCGGCGGGATAGCGCCCGCCGAGGTATGAGCGAGGGTCGAAGCCGTAGGTGTTGGAGTCGCCGCAGCAGAGAAGCCGCATTTCGTCACCGCCTTCGCAGAGATTGGGAGGGCTCATTCCAGGGCCAGGTGCAGCGCGGTATAATTGCCGCCGTCGTCCTGTATGCTCTCGAGGTACATGGGTGTGAAGAAGCTGCGCGCGCTCCACTCGTCCATCAGCGCCTCGTCCCAGACGATGCCGTCGCTCTCGCCGGCGAAGTAGAGCGCGTTGGCCTGCGCGTAGAACTCGGCCAGCCGCCGCTCCGTTTCGCCCTCGCCCAGCTCGGCGAGCGCCTGGCCGACGGCGGTGTCGCGGAAGAAGCCGGCGCTCCACTCGGCGAAGCCGGGCACGGCGGGCACGTCCACGCTCCTGACGGCGTAGTCCAGCGCCTCGGGCGTGAGAGTTAAGAGGCCGTAGCGGTTGGGGCTGACGGCGAGGGACTCGGTGACTATCTCCGGCACGCGGTCCGTGCGGAAGTGCTGCAGGTGTATGTGCCCGCTGAGGTTGGCGAGCACGCCGTACTCGTGGTAGAGCTCCTCGAGCTGGGCGGAATTGCTTATCACGTAGCCGCTGAGGAAGAGCGGGTTGTGCATGTAGAGGTTCTGATGGCTGACGGCAAGCACGCGCTCGCCCGCGGCTCGGGCGGCCCTGAGCTCTTCCTCCACCCAGAGGAGGCTCCCGTCGGGAACCCAGCCGCCGCCGGAGGCGTTCACGTCGACGCAGAGCAGCCGCAGCCCGGGCGCGAGCCGGGCGCTGTAACTGAGGGAGCCGGCATCGCGCGAGAGGGCCTCGTCATAGCCGAAGGCAGCGTAGATTTCCGCGAACTCCTCCGCCGTGACGCTTTCGACGAGCTCAAAGCCGTCGCCCGTGAAGCGCGCGGCGCTGGGGTTCATGAGGTCGTGGTTGCCGGGTATGACGTAGACGGGCACCCCGGCCGCCTCCACCCGCGCGAGTATCTCCGCCAGGCGCTCATGGCTGAGCTTCTCGCCGTTGAAGGTGAGGTCGCCGCTAAGCACGAGAGCGTCGGGCCCGCCTGCCGCTATCTCTTCGGCGAAGGCGCGCACCAGCTCCTCTATGTGCGGCATGGCCTTGCCGTCGGCCTCGGTGACGAGCCCGGTATAGAACTCGCCGAAGTCGGTGAGCTCGCTCGCGAGATAGTGCAGATCCGTCGCCACCGCGACAGTGACCTCGCCGTCCTCCGGGTCTGCCGCGGACGGCAGCAGCAGGAACGCCGCGGCGAGTATCAGCGCCGCCAGCAGGAGAAAGATTATCCGGGCCTTCATAGTACGCACCCCCGCTGAGATTGTATAACAAACCGCGCCGGTTTGTAAAGACCGCGCCGCGGAAACCCAAAGGGCGCCGGCCTCTGCCGCGGCAGAGGCCGGCGCCCCCCGGTTTTGAAGAGTATGGCTCCGGCGGGAGGGCTCAGATGAGCTTCTCCGCCATCTCCGCGCCGGCGAGGATGTGGAAGTGCAGGTGCGGCACGGTCTGGCCGGCGGCGGCGCCGGCGTTGGTTATGACGCGGAAGCCCGCGTCGAGGCCCTCCTGGGCGGCTATTTTCGCTATGACCTCGAAGCAGTGCGCGACGGCGGCGCTGTTTTCCGCCGTGATCTGCGCGGCGGAGTCCGCGACGTGCCGCTTGGGTATTACGAGGATGTGGGTCGGGGCCTGGGGATTGATGTCCCGGAAGGCGAGGACGCTCTCGTCCTCATAGACCTTGTTCGAGGGGATCTCGCCCGCGGCTATCTTGCAAAACAGGCAGTCGGACATGTTCTTTCCTCCTTATTCCTTGTTGAGCCCCAGCTTCATGGCGACGAAGTTGTCGACCATGGCGAGGGCGTTATCCAGCATGAGCACGTCGCGGCCGCCGCCCATGGCGCTGTCGGGCTTGCCGCCGCCCTTGCCGCCGGTGAGGGCGGTGACCTGGCGGATGATGTCCCCGGCCTTGACGCCCGCCTTGACGGCCTCGCTGCCGCAGACGGCGAGGAAGGTTATCTTCTCGCCCTCGACCGCGGCCAGCACGGCGACTATATTCGGCTCGCGCTCACGGAGCATGTCGCCGCGGCGGCGCATGGCCTCCGTGCCCTCGGCGGGGACGGTGGCGGTCAGCACCTTGAGATTGCCCACGGTGTGAGCCCCGGCTATGAAGTTCGCGGCCTCGCCGCTGCGCAGCTTGTCCTCCAGCGCCTCGACGCGGCGGCGCAGCTCGCGCAGGTTCTCAACCTGGGCGCGGGCCTTCTCGACGACCTCGTTGGGGCTGGTCTTGAGCATGTCGGCCATGGCCAGCAGCTTGCGGTTGTTTTCCTCGTTCTCGCGGAAGAACTCAAGGCCCGTGACGGCCTCGATGCGCCTCACGCCGCTTGCGACGGAGAACTCGCTCTCTATGCGGAAGGGGCCGACCTTGGCGGTGTTGTCTATATGAGTGCCGCCGCAGAGCTCGCTGGAGAACTCGCCCATGCTGACGACGCGGACGCTCTCGCCGTACTTCTCGCCGAAAAGCGCCTGGGCGCCCTTGGCGCGGGCCTCGTCGAGGCCCATGACCTCGGTGCTGACGGCGTCGCCCTTGAGTATCTCGTGGTTGACTATGCGCGCGACGTCGAGGAGCTCCTCGCCGGTCATGGCGGAGAAGTGCGTGAAGTCGAAGCGCAGGCGGTCGGGCTCGACCAGCGAGCCGGCCTGGTGGACGTGGTCGCCCAGCACCCGGCGCAGAGCGGCGTGGAGCAGGTGCGTGGCGGAGTGCGCGCGCATTATGGCGCGGCGGCGCTCGGCGTCGACGCTCGCGGTGACGGCGTCGCCCATGCGCAGGCTGCCGCGGAGCATTTTACCGCTGTGCAGGTATTTGCCGCCCTTGGTCTTCTGCACGTCCGTGACAACGAACTGCGCGCCGTCGGGGCCGGTGATGACGCCGTGGTCGGCGACCTGGCCGCCCATTTCGGCATAGAAGGGCGTTTTGTCGAGGACGATGCTGCCCTCGGTGCCCTCTCCCAGCTCGCCCGCGAGCTCGCCGGCGGCTACGACGGCCTCGACCGTGCCGGTGTCGCTAAGCGTGTCGTAGCCGGTGAAGACCGTGGGCTCGCCCTCAAGGCCGAGGTCGAGGCCGCTCCAGCCGCTTATCTCGCCGCGGGCGGCGCGTGCACGCTCGCGCTGCTCGTCCATGAGCTTGTCGAAGGCCCCGGTGTCGGCGGTCATGCCCTCGTCGGCGAGGATGTCCTCGGTGAGGTCGAGGGGGAAGCCGTAGGTGTCGTAGAGGCGGAAGGCGTCCGCGCCGGAGAGCACGGTCCCGCCCGCGGCCCTGAGCGCGGCTATGTGCTCGTTGAGGATGCGCATGCCGCCGTCTATCGTGCGGGCGAAGCTCTCCTCCTCGGTCTTGATGACGCGGGTGATGAAGCTCTGCTTGTCCACAAGGTCGGGATAGGCCGTGCGGTTTTCGTGAATGACGGTCTCGCAGACCTTGTAGAGGAAGGGCTCGTTGACGCCCAGGAGCTTGCCGTGGCGCGCGGCGCGGCGCAGCAGGCGGCGCAGGACGTAGCCGCGGCCCTCGTTGCTGGGCAGGACGCCGTCGCCGATGAGGAAGGTGGCGCTGCGGATGTGGTCGGTGATGACGCGCAGGCTGACGTCGGCCTTCTGGCTCTCGCCGTAGTGCGCGCCGGTTATCTCGCTGACCTTGTGGGTGATGTTCATGACGGTGTCGACGTCAAAGAGGCTCGGCACGTCCTGGCAGACGCAGGCCAGGCGCTCGAGGCCCATGCCGGTGTCTATGTTCTTGTGGGCGAGCTCGGTGTAGTGGCCCTTGCCGTCGGAGTTGAACTGGGAGAAGACGTTGTTCCAGACCTCGATGTAGCGGTCGCAGTCGCAGCCGACGGTGCAGCCGGGCTTGCCGCAGCCGTACTTCTCGCCGCGGTCATAGTAGACCTCGCTGCAGGGGCCGCAGGCGCCCTCG
>CALWYR010000077.1 GCA_944385805.1 uncultured Oscillospiraceae bacterium | reverse complement strand
ACCGTGCGCGCGGGCGCGCCGTTGACGCGCACGCAGCCCTCGCGGTGCTTGAGCCGCGTCACCAGCCCCGCCGAGAGGCCCAGCTGCGCCTGCAGCACCGCGCGCACGCGCTTGCCCTCGCCCTCGGGCGGGACGGTGAAGCGGAGTGTGCGGGAGCTCACAGCACCGCGAGCGCCTCGTCGTAGGCCGCCTTGGTGCGCGAGTCGAAGCAGACCATGCGCACGCGCTCTATCTCCGGGTGCGCGCCGAGGTATTCAGCGATGGCCGCGAGCGCGACCTCCGCCGCCCTGTCGACCGGGTAGCCGTAGACGCCGGTGGAGATACTGGGGAAGTCGACGGTCCTGCAGCCGTATTCGCTCGCGAGCTCGAGGCAGGAGCGGTAGCAGCCGGCGAGCTTTTCGGCCTCGCCGCGGTTCCCGCCGTGCCAGACCGGCCCGGGCGTGTGCAGGACGTACTTGGCCCTGAGGTTATAGCCCTTCGTTATCTTGGCCCTGCCCGTCTCGCAGCCGTTGAGCGTGCGGCACTCGGCCAGCAGCTCCGGGCCCGCCGCGCGGTGGATTGCCCCGTCCACGCCTCCGCCGCCGAGCAGCGAGGTGTTCGCCGCGTTGGCGATGGCGTCCGCGTCCGAGCGCGTGATGTCGCCCTGGACTATCCCAATGCGTTTCTTGTCCATGTCATGACCTCCTTTTTGCTCCATCATACCACCATTGCGCCCAAAATGGAAGCTCCGCGCTCTGGCAATACGCCGAAAAGCGTCCCGGCGCTTGACAAACTCGATATTCGAGAATATATTATAAGCAGAAAACTCGATTATCGAGATTGGAGGCGCAGCGCATGGCCCGGGCGAAATTCCACACCTTGACCGAGCAGATGTTCTATGTGCTGCTCTGCCTGCGCGAGGAGCTCTGCGGCATAGACATACTCGACCGCGTCCCGGAGATGACCGGCGGGCGCGTGAGCGTGGGCTCGGGCACGCTCTACAACCTGCTCGAGCAGTTTCTGGACGCGAGCTTCATCCGCGAGCCGCGCGGCGAGGGCCGCCGCCGTAGCTATGTCCTGACAGAGCGCGGGCGCGGGACGCTCAGGGCCGAATACGAGCGCATACGCGCGCAGGCGGCGGACTACCGCCGGGTCTTCGGGGAGGATGAGCATGAGCAGATATAAGCGCGTATTCGACCTCCTGCACGTCTATGACAAGCAGGGCAGGCACGAGCTCTTCGAGCGCATGGCCGCTCGGGGTTGGGAACTCAGCGGCGGCGGGAGATTTACCTGGAAGTTCCGCCGGGCCGAGCCGTCGCGGGCGCGATACGCCTCGGCGTATTTCAAGCGCGCGAGCGAATTTGCCCCGCCGGACTCCGACGAGCTGGCCTTCCGCGAGCTCTGCGAACGCACGGGCTGGGAATTCGTCTGCTCGCGAGGGCAGATGCAGGTATTTGTAAACCGCGAGGCCGAGCCTCTCCCGCTCGACACCGACCCGCAGCTCGAGTTCGCCCTGACGGACGGCCTCGCGCGCAGGAACGCGATCTTCAGCGCCGTTATGCTGGCCGTCTCGCTTCTCCTGCTCTGGTACACGCTGGGCAGGGCGCTTGACGACCGGCTCGGCGCGCTGGTGAGCATGGACACGCTGGTTCTGCCGCTGCTGGTTCTGGGCGTCGCGCTCTGCTGCCTGGGCGATTTAATTTGCTGGGCGCTCTGGCGGAGGCGGGCGCGCGCCGCGGCGGAGCGCGGGGAATTTTACGCCGCGAGGCGCATAGCCCGCATAAACGCCGCCATACCGCTGCCGCTGACCGCTCTGCTCGCGCTGAGCGCCCTGGGCTGGCTGCTTTGGGGCGGAAGCGGGACGGAGTCCATCCGCGTGGTCGTGAGCGTGATCGCCGTCTTCGCGGCGGGCGCGGCGGGCACGGCTGTGTCCTCGCGGCTGAGGGCGGCGGAGGCTTCGCGCGGGAAGAACATCGCTTTGAGCGCGATCACGGTTTTCGCCGTCTGCGCGGCGGTAAGCCTCATTGGCGTGCTGCTCACCTGGCGCGAGGACGACGCTTCCGCCGCCCCGCTCACGATAAACTCCCTCACCGGCGACGACTACGCCTACGCGGTCTATATCGAGAGCCGCGGCTCGCCCTTCGCGGAGCTCTATTCCTACGAGGAGCGCTATGTGCCCTTCGGCGACGCCTGCCCCGAGCCCGCGCCGGGCGAGGACGTGTCGGCAAGGCTTCGGTACAGCGTCTACCGCGCGAGAATCCCCTCGGCCTATCCCAAACTGCGCGAGGGCGTGCTTTGGGAGCATCAGGGCCACACGGAGCCTTGCGGGGCCGCGCCCTTCGGCGCGGAGGAGGCCTGGTACATAGAGAAGTCCTATCCCGGCGTCGAACAGGCCTGGATACTCTGCTACGGCGGGAGCGTCGTGTACCTGGAATATAACCGCGCTTTGACGGCGGAAAACTGCGCCGCCATAGCCGCCGCCTTCGGAGGTGAGAGCGTATGAAAAGCAAAAAGCGCCGCCTGGAGCCCTATTCCTTCTACGACCACACGGGCATCGCCGCGCACCTCGAGGACATGGCCGCGCGCGGCTGGATGCTCAAAAGCGTCGGGGCCTTCACCTGGAATTACGAGAGATGCGAGCCCGTGAAGGCGCATTTCGCCGTGACCTATTACCCGCGGCTCTCGGAGTTCGACCCCGCCGACAAGCCCGAGCTCGCCACCTTCGCCGATTACTGCGCGCACACGGGCTGGACGCTCGTCTGCTCGAAGGCGCAGATGCTGATCTACGTCAACTTCGCCGAAGAACCCGCGCCCATCGACACCGACCCTGCGCTCGAGGTGGCGAATATCCACGCCGCGGCGAGGAAGAGCCTCATCCTGCCCTACGCCCTTCTGCTCGCGCTCGGCCTCGTGATGGGCCTGCTCTGGGTCTCGACGCTCATAAGCGACCCGTTGAGCCTGCTCGCGAGCGGCTCACAGCTTGTGACGGGCTTCTGCTGGCTGATGCTGGGCGTGCTCTGCGCCGTGGAGCTGATTGTCTATTACCGTTGGCGGCGGCGCGCGCTCGAGGCCGCGGCGAGGGGCGAATTCCTGCCCACCCGCGGGACGACCGGCCTGCAGCGCTTCGTGATATACTCCGTCGCGCTGATGCTCGCCTACTGGCTTTTGAACCTCGTCTTCACCGGGAACCGGCTGATGCTGGCCGCGGGAGTCTCGATGCTGGCCGTATACGCGGCGATCGCGCTCGCGGTCAACGGCGCGAAGGGGCTGATGAAGCGCAAAAATATGCCCCGCGGCGTGAACCGCGCGGTGTCCATAGCCCTGAGCTTCGCGCTGAGCTTCGCGCTTATCTACGGCGTCACCGGCGGGCTTTTGAAGCTGACGCGCGACGGGGCTTTCACAGCCGACGCCGGCGAGCTGCCGCTCACATACGAGGAGCTGCTGGGCGTGGAGGAGCTACCCGGCTATGTCACGCGGGAAAACCGCGACGGCTCCATATTCCTCGAGCGACTGGAGGTCTGGCAGATGCCTGAGGAGTACGTCCCCGGCGAATATCTCGGCACGTTCCAGTACTCCGTGACGGACGTGCGCCTCGACGCGCTGTACGGCGCCGTGGAGCGGAGCCTGCTTGAATCAAACGGCGGTTCCTGGGAGTTCCGCGAGTGCGACGCCGCGCCCTTCGCCGCCGAAAAGGCCTACCGCCGCTATGATACAGACATCCATTACTGGATCGATGACTACCTGCTCTGTTATCCCGGCCGCTTCGTCGAGCTCTCGCTGAGCTTCGCCCTTGAGCCCTGGCGGAAGGAGCTCGTGGGCGAGGCCTTCGGAAAACAAAAAATGTGACGGTCTCCCGTCACATTTTTTATTCCGGAGCGGCGTCAAAAGCCCTCGGTCCACATGAAGCTGTAGGCCTGGGCCCAGGAGCCGAAGGTCTCGCCGCGCGCGAGCATGGCGCGCAGCTCGGCTTTAGTATACCAGCGGGCGGTTATCTCCTCGCCCGTTTCCTTGCAGGGGGCTATCTCCCCCGCCGCCGTACCGAAGACGCAGATGCACTGCTCGTTCGAGAGGCCGACGGCGCTGTAGGCCGGCGGCAGGACGTGGCGTATCTCCACGAGGTCGAGGCCCGTCTCCTCCTTCAGCTCGCGGCGGGCGGCCTGCTCGACCGTCTCGCCCCGGGCGATGAGCCCGGCGGGCAGGCCGTAAATCTCGCGGCCCAGCTCAAGGCGGAACTCGCGTATCAGGAGCATGTGTTCCCGCCCGACGTCGGTCATGATTATCATCACCGCGTCCGTGCGCGGGTGCAGCAGCTTCTCCGGCGAGCTTATGTACGGGTCGCGCGAGAACATCTCATAGACCTTCTCGCCGCCGGAGGGCGTCTCGTATTTCACGTCGTAGCGGGTGAGATACTCCCAGCTCGCCACCTTTTCCACACCCTTGAGCTTCATCTGACCGCCTTCAGCACAAGCGTCACCCTCTGCGGGTAGTCCGCGGGGTCGAAGCTGTTGGTTTCGGCGTACACCACGTCGCCGCAGAGCTTCGTATACTCCTCGAGCGGGCCAATCACGTCGTAGCCGAAGCCCTCGCCGCGGTAGTGCATGGGCACGGTTATGCGCGCGCCGACGCGGTCGGCGACGGCCTTGGCGGCCGCGGCGTCGATGGTGTAGTGGCCGCCAATGGGAATCAGCAGCACGTCGGGCGCGCCCAGCGCCTCGTACTGCTCCGCTCCGAGCTCGTGGCCGAGGTCGCCCAGGTGCGCGACGCTCACGCCCTCGGCGGCGGCTATATGTATTACGTTTTTGCCGCGCATCGCGCCGCCGGCGTCGTCGTGCCAGCAGTCAATCGTGCGCAGGTCATAGCCGCTCCCGCGCCCCGTGAGCGCGACCTTCTCCGTGCCGGCGTGGTCGGCGTGCCCGTGGCTGCACAGCACGGCGTCCGCCCTCAGCTGAGGCAGCGTCCAGCCGGGCACGGAGCCGTCGGAATACGGGTCGAGCACGAGCGTGCCGGCGGCGGATTCGAGCATGAAGCAGGAGTGGCCGAGCCAGGTTATCTTCAAAGTCATCGCCTCCAGAATGTTTATACCACGATTATAGCACCTGCCGCCGCCGCGTTCAAGCGGCTTGACCTCGGGCGGGAAAAATGGTATTATCGTCGCGGTGATTGCAATGAAAACATCCAGGCTCGTCGCGCTCACGCTGGCCTTCCTGCTCTGCGCCGCGGCGATAGGCGGCGTGCGCTACATGGCCGAGCGCGGCGCCGCATACACCGAACCCGAGAGCACCGTCCCTCCCGTCGAGACCCCGGCGCCCACGCCAACGCCCGCGCCCACTCCCTCCCCCACACCGGAGCCGACGCCCGAGCCCACGCCCGACTATCCCGACGTGGACATTACGAGCTGGGAGCTGCGGCTGGCCAACATCGACAACAGCATCGGCGAGTATGAGCCGGAGCTGGAGGTGGTTGAAAACGGCCAGAAGTTCGACAAGCGCGCCGCCGGCGCGCTGCGCGAGTTCATTCAGGCCGCGCGCGATCAGGGCCTCAGCGTCTACCTCTCCAGCGCCTACCGCGGCTACGCCGAGCAGCAGTACCTATATAACCGCAAGGTCTCGCAGGTGGGCGAGGAGGCGGCCAAGACCATCGTCGCCCCGCCGGGCACCAGCGAGCATCAGACCGGCCTCTCCGCGGACATCACCGACCGCTACTACGAGGTCAAGAACTCCTCTCTGGAGAACACCGAGCTCTACAAGTGGATGAGCGCCCATTGCCAGGAGTACGGCTTCATCGTCCGCTACCCCAAGGACAAGGAGGACGTCACCGGCATCATCTATGAGCCCTGGCACTTCCGCTATGTCGGCGTCGAGGCCGCGTCCTACATAATGGAGCACGGCCTCTGCCTTGAGGAATTCATCGAGCTCTACAAATGAAAAACCGCCCCGTCCGGGGCGGTTTTATTGTTTCAGGCGGTTTCCTGCGGCGCGTCCTCTCCGGCCGCGGGCGTCTCCTCCACCGGCTCCTCCACCGGCTCCTCCGCGGGCTCGCTGGGCTCGGGCTGCGGCTCGGGCTCGGGCGCGCGGGAGTCGAGGCTGAGGCTGGCGGCGGGGACGAGCAGCTCGTCCTCTATGGGGGCGTAGCTTATCTCCACGCGGTCGCCGGGGTTGAGGACGACGGCCTCGGGCGCGTCGGCGGCGCTTATCGTGAAGTAGAAATCCTCACCCTCCAGGCGCAGGTAGCAGACGGTGTTCCCGTCCTGCACGGCGTAGCGCAGCTCGGCTACGACGCCCTCGGCGGTCGCGGTATCGGGCTCCGTGCTCGGCGCTTCGACGCCTATGCCGCGCTCGGCGAGGAGCTCGATATAGTTCCCGGCGCACTCCTCAACGCTGCTGCCGATGGCGACGGCGTCATACTGCGAGACGTTGACCATGGCGTACATCTTGACCAGCTGGCTGGCGTCCTTGAGGGCCATGAAGTAGGTCGGCTGGCCGCCGGTGTTGAGCAGGAGCGGGGCCGTGGCGACGTAGCTGTACTGCTGCACCGCGCCCTGGGCGCTCTGCATGGCGCTGCTCTCGTCCGCGCCGGCGCAGGGGTAGTAGCGCGCCTCCTTGGTGCGCTGGTTGACGAGGATGAAGCCGATGTTGCCGCGGTCGCCGGTGACGGAGGTGACGCCGGTGTACATCCAGACGTCGTCGTCCTGGGCGATGTAGTTGTAGAGCGCGGTGACCTCCGTGCAGCCGCTCTGGCCGAAGAGGCTGTTCCAGAAGCCGCCCTGGTAGAGGCCGTAGTAGTTGTACTGCTCGTTGATGAGGTCGGCGGTGGCGACGCGGTCGACCCACT
>CALWYR010000076.1 GCA_944385805.1 uncultured Oscillospiraceae bacterium | reverse complement strand
TACTCCAGACCGGCACCGGCAACTGCCACGTCTACATAGACGAGAGCGCGGACTACGCCATGGCCGAGGCCATAACCGTGAACGCCAAGACCCAGCGCACCAGCGTCTGCAACTGCGCCGAGACGCTCATCATGCAGGAGAGCTGGGCCGAAAAGCACGGCCAGGCCCTTTTGAAGGCCCTCACGGACAGGAGCGTCGAGCTCCATGGCGACGAGGCCGCGGCGAAGTATACCTCCGGCATGATACCCGCCACGGAGGCCGACTGGGCCGACGAGTACCTGCGCCTCGCCATGGCCGTGAAGATAGTCCCCGACGTGCGCGCCGCCGTCGAGCACATCAACCGCTACGGCACGAAGCACACCGAGTGCATCGTCACAGAGAGCGCGGAGAGCGCCGAGTACTTCCTCAACAACGTGGACGCCGCCGTCGTGGACTGGAACGCCTCCACGCGCTTCACGGACGGCTTCGAGTTCGGCTTCGGCGCGGAGCTCGGCATCTCCACCCAGAAGCTCCACGCCCGCGGGCCCATGGGCCTCGAGGAGATAACGAGCTACAAGTATATGGTAATCGGAACCGGCCAGGTCAGGCCGTAAAGAGGTGCTTTTATGTCCAAGATAGCGTTTATCGGCAGCGGGAGCATGGCCCGCGCCATCATATCCGGGCTGGTGAAGACCGGCACGGCGGGCGGGGACATCCTCGTCATCAACCCGAATAACCCCAGGAGCTGCGGCGAGGTGCGTGAGCTCTACGGCACGGTCACAGCGCCGGCAGAGGGCGTCGCGGAGGCGGAGACGGTCGTGGTGGCCGTCAAGCCGCAGAGCTTCCCGGCGGCCTATCCGGCCTACGCGCGGTTTGTAAGGCCCGGCGCGCTGGTCGTGAGCATCATGGCCGGCATCGCCACCGCGGCCGTCGAGGCCGCCTTCCCTCAGGCGAGGGTCGTGCGCGTCATGCCCAATCTCGCGCTGGCCGTCGGCTGCGGCGCGGCGGGAGTCGCGCCGGGCAAAACCGCGACGGAGGCCGACGTTGAGCGCGTAATAGGGATGTTCTCCGCCGGCGGCGTGGCCGTCGCGGTGGAGGAGGCCCAGATTGACGACATCGGCGCCCTCTCCGGCAGCGGCGCGGCCTATGTCTACTACCTCGTGGAGAACCTGCGCGACGCCGCCATAGAGGCCGGCATAGCCCCCGAGTCCGCCGCCGCCCTCGCGAAGCAGACCCTTATAGGCGCGGCGCGGCAGCTCGAGCTCGAAAACGAGCCGCCCGAGGAGCTGCGCCGGAGGATAACCAGCAAAAAGGGCACCACCGAGGCCGCCATAAAGGCCCTCGACGAGCACGGCTTCCCCGCGGCGGTGAGAGCCTGCTACAACGCCAATAAGCGGCGCAGCCGCGAGCTGGCCGCGCCGGAGGCGGAATAAAACCGGCTACCAGAGAGAGTTGAGAGAGAAATAAAATTCAGGAGATGATTCTATTGCAGGAGCTGCACACCTTCAAAAAGGTCATGGCCGCCAACCGCGGCGAGATAGCTATACGCATCTTCCGCGCGTGCTACGACCTGGGCCTGCGGACCGTGGCCATCTACTCCAAGGAGGACACGATGAACCTCTTCCGCACCAAGGCGGACGAGGCCTATCTCATAGGCGAGCACCTCAGCCCGCTGGGCGCGTACCTCGCCATAGACGAGATAATCGCGCTGGCCAAGAAGCGCGGCGTGGACGCGATACACCCCGGCTACGGCTTCCTGAGCGAGAACGCCGCCTTCGCCAGGGCCTGCGAGGACGCGGGGATAAAGTTCATCGGCCCGCCCAGCCGCGTCCTCGCCAAGATGGGCGACAAGCTGGAGGCCAAGAAGATAGCCGTCGGCTGCGGCGTGCCCGTCATACCCGGCACGGCTGAGCCGCTCAAAAGCGCCGCCGAGGCCGAGGCCAAGGCGCGGGAGTTCGGCTTCCCGGTGATTTTAAAGGCCTCCGCGGGCGGCGGCGGGCGCGGTATGCGCCTCTGCCGGAGCGTCGAGGACGTGGCGCCCGCCTTTGAGCTCGTCAGGAGCGAGGCGCGCAAGGCCTTCGGCGACGACAGCATCTTCATGGAGAAGTTCCTCGTCGAGCCCAAGCACATAGAGGTGCAGATCCTCGCCGACGAGCACGGGAACGTGCGCCACCTGGGCGAGCGCGACTGCTCGCTGCAGCGCCGCTATCAGAAGGTGGTCGAGTTCGCCCCGGCCTGGAGCGTGCCGGAGGACGTGCGCGAGGCGCTGCGCGCAGACGCCGTCAAGATAGCCTCGGCGGTGGGCTACGTCAACGCGGGCACGGTGGAGTTCCTCGTCGACCGCGACGGGAAGCACTACTTCATCGAGATGAACCCGCGCATCCAGGTCGAGCACACCGTCACGGAGATGGTCACCGGCGTAGACCTCGTGCGCGCGCAGATACTCATAGCCGAGGGCGCGACCGTCGTGCACCCGGAGATAGGGCTTGAAAAGCAGAGCGACCTCTATATAAACGGCTACTCCATACAGTGCCGCGTCACGACCGAGGACCCCAAGAACAACTTCGCGCCGGACAACGGCAAGATAGTCTCCTACCGCTCCGGCGGCGGCTTCGGCGTGCGGCTCGACGGCGGCAACGCCGCGGCGGGCGCGGAGATAAGCCCCTACTATGACAGCCTGCTGGTCAAGGTCACCACCTGGGACCGCACCTTCGAGGCCGTCTGCCGCAAGGCGCGCCGCGCGATAAACGAGGAGCACGTCCGCGGCGTCAAGACGAACATCTCCTTTGTCACCAACATCCTCAACCACCCGACCTTCATCGCCGGGAAGTGCCACACCAAGTTCATCGACGAGACGCCCGAGCTCTTCGACATAGAGGAGAGCCGCGACCGCGCCACGCGCGTGCTGCGCTACATCGCGAACATCCAGGTGGCGAACCCGGACGCGCAGCGCCGCGAGTATTCCACCCCGCGCTACCCTCAGGCCACGCGCGAGATAACGCGCCGCGACGGCCTCAAGGAGCTGCTGGACACCCAGGGCCCCGAGGCGGTGAGCAAGTGGGTCATGGGGCAGAAGAAGCTCCTCGTCACCGACACCACCATGCGCGACGCGCACCAGAGCCTGCTTTCCACCCGAATGCGCACCCGCGACATGGTAAAGGGCGCGGAGGGCACGGCCGACTTCCTCGCCGACTGCTTCTCGCTCGAGATGTGGGGCGGCGCGACCTTCGACACCGCCTACCGCTTCCTCTACGAGAGCCCCTGGGAGCGGCTCATAATGCTGCGCGAGAAGATACCCAACATCCCCTTCCAGATGCTCCTGCGCGGCAGCA
>CALWYR010000075.1 GCA_944385805.1 uncultured Oscillospiraceae bacterium | reverse complement strand
TGAGGTTCGTTATCGTGGTCTTGCCCGCGCCGGTCGCGCCGACGAAGGCTATCTTCTGGCCGGGCTTTGCCCACATGCTGATGTCGTGCAGCACCAGTTTGTCCTCGTCGTAGCCGAAGTCGACGTGGTCGAAGACGACCTGGCCCTGCAGCCGCTCATAGGTGATGGTGCCGTCGGCCTTGTGCGGGTGCTTCCAGGCCCAGATGTTGGTGCGCTCGTCGGTCTCTCTGAGCGCGTCGTTCGGGCCCATCTTGGCGTTCACGAGCTCGACGTAGCCGTCGTCCTTCTCGGGCTCCTGGTCCATGAGGTCGAAGACGCGCTGCGCGCCGGCGGCGGCGGTGACGACAAAGTTAACCTGCATGGAGAGCTGGCTTATGGGCTGCGTAAAGCTCTTGTTGAGGCCGACAAAGGTGACGACCGTGCCGACGGTGACGCCGGCGAGCCCGTTGATGGCGAGGATAGCGCCGACAATAGCGACGATGGCGTAGCTCAGCCAGCCGATATTGGCGTTGACGGGCATGAGCAGGTTCGCGTAGGTGTTGGCCTTGCAGCCGCTGTCGCGCAGCTCCTCGTTGACGGCGCGGAAGCCCGCCTTGGCCTCCTCCTCGTGACAGAAGACCTTTACGACCTTCTGGCCGTCCATCATCTCCTCAATGTAGCCGTCGACCGCGCCGAGGTCCTGCTGCTGCTTGATATAGTACTTGGCGGAGAACTTGGTGAACTTGGCCGTGACGAAGAGCATGAGGAACGCGGTGAGCAGGCTTATTACGGTCAGGGCGGGGTTGAGCACCAGCATGGTGATGAAGGTGGCGACCATGGTGACCGCGGAGTTGATTGTCTGGGGGATAATCTGGCTTATCAGCTGGCGCAGCGTGTCGATATCGTTGGTGTACACCGACATGATGTCGCCGTGGGCATGGGTGTCGAAGTACTTTATCGGCAGGGACTCCATCTTGGAAAAGAGCTCGTTCCTCAGCTTGAGCATCGTGCCCTGGCTGACGTTGACCATCAGGCGGCTGTAGGCGTACGCCGCGATGATGCCTGCGGCCATGATGCATATCAGCTGGATGATGTCGTTGAGCAGCTCGGGGAAGAGGTTGGCGCCCGTGTTGACCATGGGCTCGATGTAATCGTCGACCAGGGTCTGCGGGAAGGTGGCGCCGATGACGCTGGTGACGGCGTTTATCAGTATGCAGACAATGACGAGCAGCACAATCCACTTGTAGCTGTCGAGCATGTACTTTATCACGCGGCCGAGCAGGGGAAGAGAGCCCTTGATGTGGCCGCGGCGGCCTTTACTCTGATTCATACGGACTGTTCCTCCTTTCAGGCCGGCTGGTCGAAGTCGCCGCCGCCGTTGATCTGGCTCTCGTAGATATCCCTGTAGATTTCGTTGGTCTTGAGGAGGTTCTCGTGAGTGTCAAAGGCGTTGATCCTGCCCTCGTCGAGGACAAGGATTCGGTCGGCGTCCTGGACGCTGGATATGCGCTGGGCGATAATGATTTTGGTAGTGCCGGGTATGCTCTCCCTGAACGCGGCGCGTATCTTAGCGTCCGTCGCGGTGTCGACGGCGCTGGTGGAGTCGTCTAGGATAAGCACCTTGGGATTCTTGAGGAGCGCGCGGGCGATGCAGAGCCTCTGCTTCTGGCCGCCGGAGACGTTGTTTCCGCCGCGCTCTATGCGCGTGTCGTAGCCATCAGGGAAGCGGTCGATGAACTCGTCGGCACAGGCGGCGCGGCAGGCGGCCCTGCACTCGTCGAGCGTGGCGTCCGCGTTGCCCCAGCGCAGGTTCTCGAGTATCGTGCCGGTGAAGAGCGTGTTCTTCTGGAGCACGACGGCGACCTGGTTGCGAAGGGCGTCCATGTCGTAGTCCTTGACGTTGATGTCGCCGACGCGCACCTCGCCCTCGTTTACGTCATAGAGCCGGCAGATGAGGTTCACGAGGCTGGACTTGCCGGCGCCCGTGCCGCCGATAACGCCGATGGTCTCGCCGGACTTGATGTGCAGGTCGATGTCCGAGAGGGCGTTTTTGCCGGTGCCGGTCTTATAGGAGAAGTTGACGTGGCTGAAGTCGATGTCGCCGTTGGGCACCTCGAAAACGGGGTTTTCGGGGTTGTGCAGATCGGGCGTCTCGCGCAGCACCTCGCTTATGCGCCGGACGCTGGCGATGGACATGGTTATCATGACGACGAGCATGCTCAGCATCATGAGGCTCATGAGCAGGCTCATGATATAGCTGAAGAGGCTCGTGAGGTCGCCGGTCGTGAGCGTGCCGCTCACGATGAACTCCGCGCCCATCCAGCTGACCATGATGATGCAGAAGTACACGGCGAGCATCATGGCGGGGTTGTTGAAGGCGAGCAGGCTCTCGGCCTTGACGGCGAGCTTGTAGAGCGCGGTGCTGGCCTTGGAAAACTTTTTGTCCTCATGGTCCTCGCGCACGAAGGCCTTTACCACGCGGATGGCGGAGATGTTCTCCTGCACGCTGGCGTTGAGGTCGTCATAGCCGTCGAACATGCGGTTGAAGATGCGGATGGTGACAACCATGATGACGCCCAGGACGATAAAGAGGAACAGCGCGGCTATGCCGAAGGTCGGGGCTATCTGCGGGCAGATGATAAGGCACATGATGAAGCTGAAGATGAGATTCAGCGGCGCGCGCACTGCCATGCGGGTGCACATCATGTAGGCCCACTGGACGTTCGTGATGTCCGTCGTCATGCGGGTGACGAGGCCGGGCACGGAGAACTTGTCGATGTTGGAAAATGAGAAGGTCTGGACGTTGTTGTATATTGCCTCGCGCAGGTTTGCCGCGAAGCCGGTAGACGACTTGGCGGCGAAGCGTCCGGCCGTCGCACCGAAAGCCAGCGAGACAACAGCCATCAGAACCATCAGCAGGCCGTATTTGACCACAACGCTGAGGTTTGACGCCTGCAGGCCGTCGTCAATGATTATGGCGGTGATGAAGGGCATGAGTATCTCCAGAAGCACCTCGCCGCAGGTGAGGCCCATGGTGATATATGCGTCCTTCGCGTATTTTCCCGCCTGTTTGAGAACGATTTTCAAAGCGATGATCCCTCCAAATTGCTTTCCGTCTCAGGAGCGGACAGGTTTTCAAGCATCTTTTTCTGCAGCCTGTCGAGGAGCACAAGCTCCTCTTCGGTAAACCCCTTGTAGAGAAGAACCGGTATTGCGCGCAGCGAGGCGTCCATAGCCTCCCGGACGCGCAGGCCCTTTTCCGTAGCGTAGAGCAGCTTCCTGCGCTCGTCAAGGCGGCAGGCCTCCACGCGGATATAGCCCTTGTCGCGCAGGCGCTTGACAAGGCCGGACGCGGCGGCCATGGAGATGTTGAGCTCGCGGTGCAGCTCTGTGAGCGAGGCGCCCTCGGCCGCGTAGACGAGGATATAGAGCAGCGCCCTGGCCTGCACGCCGGTGAGCCCCTGACGGGACAGGATCCGGTCGCCGCGCAGCTTGAGCTGGATGCCGATGCACCTGTTGTCCCTGACCATTGCGCCAAGGTCAACATCCATTTTACTTACCTCCTTCCGTCCCCAATGGGCGTTCCTTTAAGATGTTAACTATTTGGACGTTGATATTTATAGCACGATGAGGCTTGAATGTGAAATTCAAATGTGTTATTATCTATAAAACGTTTTTATAGCTTAACTGTATCATACAAAAACAGCATGAGCGACAGGGGGTAATTTGTTTGAATACGACACAGCTTGAGTGCTTCCTCGCGGTGGCCAACAATCTCAATTTCTCGCGCGCCGCCGAGCAGCTGCGGCTGACGCAGCCTGCGGTCAGCCATCAGATAAGCTCGCTGGAGGACGAGCTGGGCGTCAAGCTCTTCAACCGCACGAGCAAGAGCGTGCGCCTCACCCAGGCCGGCTTCCTCTACACCCAGTACGCCGGCGAGATACTGCGCCTCTTCAACGTCTCCAAGGGCAGGCTCAAGGCCGCAAGGGAGGAGCAGCAGCGCATACTGGGCGTCGGCTGCCGCAACACGCTGGAGCTGAGGCTCGTCTCCCGCGCGCTGGACGAGCTGCGCCTGACGGAGCCCGGCTTCATCCCCAGCCTTCGCGTCCTGCCTCACGACTCGATGGAGAACCTGCTCCTCGACGGAGAGATACAGGTGATGCCCACCTTTAAGGAGGGCGCGCCAAAGCGCGCCGTCTACCGCGAGCTCAGCCGCGCGGGCATAGTCTGCGCCGTGGCGGAGGGCAGCGCCCTGGCCGCCTATAGCAGTGTGAGCGTGCAGGATATAGTCGAGAACGGCCTGCGCCTCGCCATCTCGCGGCCCAACGCCGCCCCGCGCGAGGTCATCGTGGTGCAGAACCAGCTGGTCGCGTCCTATGACCCGGCGGACATCATCTTCTGCGAGAACCTGGAGACGCAGAGCGCCATAGTGGCGGCCGGCTTCGCCAGCGCCGTGCTCTGTAATGTGCCGGGCGTACAGGAGCAGGGGGTGCGCTATGTGCCGGTAGAGGGCACCGGGACGGTGAGCTTCGGCGTGGCCTACATGCCGGACGAGCTCACGCCGCTGCTGAAATCCTTTCTCCGCATACTCGCGGAGCGCATCGCCGCCGAGAGCGAGCGGCAAAGCCGATAGGGAGAGCTCCCCCGGCCGCGGGCCGGGGGATTTTTGCGCCCGGGGTAATATGCCGCGCGCCGGGAGCATAGATTGTCCACATGAAAGGACAGGGCTTTAAAATCGCCGCGGCGCTGCTGCCCGGCGACATACGCGCCGCCGCGCTCGCGCTGCCGGAGAGGGTGCGCGCGAGGGCGGAGGAGCTGCGGCTTCGCGCCGGCCGGCGCGGCAGCGTGCTGCTGCCGGAGGGCGAGCGGCCCTTCACGGCGCGCGAGCTGGACGTGCGCGACCTTGAGAGCGTGCTGGAGACGGCCACGCGCGCTTCGGCGCACACGGCGCTCGAGAGCGTGCGCGCCGGCTTCGTCGCAGTCGGCGGCGGGGTGAGGCTGGGCCTGAGCGGCGTGGTCGCCGAGAGCGAGGGGCGCGTGCTGGCGATACGCCGTCTCGGCAGTATGGCGCTGCGCATACCGCACGAGGCGCGCGGCTGCGCCGACGCTCTTTTCCCGGCGCTCTGCGAAGGCGGCTTCCGCGACACGCTGCTGCTCTCAACGCCGGGAGGCGGCAAGACCACGCTGCTGCGCGAGCTTGTGCGCCTTCTGGGCGGGAGCCGCCGCGTGGCGCTGCTCGACGAGCGCGGAGAGGTCGCCGGGGCCTTTGACGGCCTGCCGCGGTTCGAGATTGGCGAGCGCACGGACGTGCTGACCGGCGCGGACAAGCGCCGCGGGGCCATGATGATGCTGCGGGCCATGAATCCCGAGGTGCTGGCCATGGACGAGATAACCGACGCGGCGGACGTCGAGGCCGTGCGCCTGGCCGCCGGCTGCGGCGTCAGGCTGCTGGCGACGGCGCACGCCGCCAGCGCCGCCGAGCTTAAAAGGAGGCCGCTCTACCGCGCCCTGCTCGCCGAGGGCATATTTGAGCGCGCGGTGGAGATAGCCCGAGGCGAGGGCGGGCGGAGCTACGCGCTCAGGGAGCTGCGCGCGTGAGGGCGCTGCTCTGCCTCGTCATCGCCGCCGCCTCCGCGGCGCTGGGGCTGGCCCTCAACCGCGAGCAGAGCGCGAAGCTGAGACGGCTTGACGCCCTCATTGCCAGCCTGGATACGCTCAGGGCGGAGATTTCCGGCCGCCTCACCCCGCTGCCCGACTGCGCAGAGCAGTTGGCCCATGGGGGGCCAGCGGAGGCGCGGGGCTTTTACGCCTGCCTCTGCGCGGCGCTGCCGGCGCTGGGGGAGCTGGAGTTTGCGCAGATATGGTCCGCCTGCCTCGCGGAGCTGGAGCTGCCCTCCGGGGCGCTCGGGCCGCTGGAGGACCTTGGGCGCAGCCTGGGCCGCTTTGACGCCGCAGCTCAGTGCGTGGCGCTGGAGCGCTGCACGGCCTCGCTGTCCGGGCTCTCGCGCGCCTGCCGCGCGGGCGCGGCCCAGCTCGCGAGGCTGCGCCTGGGGCTGGCGCTGTCCGCCGGGCTGCTGCTGGCGGTTACACTATACTGAAGGGAGCGGGAACGTGGAAGTCGACCTCATCTTTAAAGTCGCGGCGGTGGGCATACTGGTGGCCGTGCTCAACATCCTCCTCACGCGCTCGGGCCGCGAGGAGCAGGCGCTGATGGTGACCATAACCGGCCTTGTCATAGTGCTTGTGCTGGTGGTGCGCAAGATAAGCGAGCTATTTGAGCTCATCGGCGAGCTCTTCTCTTTCTGATGGATATAGCCGTTCGCGTTTCCGCGCTCGCGCTGAGCGCCGCGCTGCTGGCGCTATTGCTGCGCAAGTCGAACTCGGAGCTCGCGCTCTGTCTCACGCTGGCGGCGGCCGCCGCCGCGCTGCTCTTCGCCCTGCGCCTGGCCGGGGCAATAGCCGAGGCCGCCGGCAGGGCCCGGGAGCTCTCCGGGCTCTCGCCGGCGGTTTTCTCGCCGCTGCTCAAATGCGTGGCCGTGGGCATAATCTGCTCGCTCGCTGCCGATGGCTGCCGCGACGCTGGCAGCGCCCTGCTCGCCAACGCCGTCGAGCTGGCAGGGGCGCTGGCGGCGCTCTACTGCGCCCTGCCGCTGCTGAGCGCGCTGCTGGACACCGTGGAGGGGATACTGTGAGGCTCGCAGCGGTATTTCTCATAACGGCCGCGCTGCTCTGCGCCCCGGCGCTGGCGGACGAGGTCTATGACGAGCAGTATGAGCTCTCCGGCGCGGCGGAGGTGGAGGAGGCCGTGCCCGACTCCGCCCGCGAGCTGCTGGGCGAGGCGGACATGGAGGCGGCGGCACAGCCGGAGGGCATGCTCGCCCGGCTGGCAGAGGCCGCGCTGGAGGCGCTGCGCTCCCAGCTCGCCGGCGCGGCGGTTTCGGCGGCGAAGCTCGCGGCCGTCGCCGTCCTCTGCGCCGCGGCAGGGACAGTCTGCACCGGGGGCGCGAGGCGCTATGTGGAGCTCGCCGGCTGCCTCGCCGTGGCCGCGCTGGCCTTTAACGACGCCGGGGCGCTGCTCTCCGGCGGCAGCGAGGCCATCGAGGAGCTCAACAGCTTTTCCCGCGCACTGCTGCCCTGCCTGGCGGCCACCACGGCCGCGGGCGGCATGGCGGGCGCGGCGGCGGCCAAGCTGGCGGCGACGAGCCTCTTCATGGATGTGCTGATAACTCTCAGCCGCGTCGCGCTGCTGCCGCTCGCCTACGCGCTGCTGGCGGTCAAAACCGCCGCATCCGCTCTGGATAACCCCGCGCTGGAGAGCGCCGGCAGGCTCATAAAGTGGCTGGCGGTGACGGCGGCCGCCGCGGTCATGACGGCCTTCACGCTCTGGCTCTCGCTCTCTGGCGCGCTGGCAGGGGCGGCGGACGCCGCGGCCAGCCGCGCGGCTAAGACAGCCATCTCAGCCGCGCTGCCGGTGGTAGGCGGAATCATCTCCGACGCCGCCTCGACGCTGGTGGCGGGAGCGGGCCTGCTGCGCTCCGCCGTGGGCGTGCTGGGCGCGGTCGTGATACTGGCCGTCTGCCTTACGCCCTTCCTCAGCCTGGGCCTGCGCTACCTGCTCTACAAGGCCGCAGCCGTCCTCGCCTCGGCCTTTTCCGCCGGGCGCGTCTCCGCGCTGATAGGCGAGTTGGGAGGCGTCTTCGGCCTGGTGCTGGGCGTCACGGGCGCCTGCGCGGCGATGCTCTTCGTGAGCATACTCTCCTTCGTAAAGGCGGTGGGGCTGTGAGCGGCATACTGCGAGGCTGGATACTGGCTCTCACCGGAGCCGCGGCGTTCTGCGCCATCGCCCTCGCGCTCTGCCCGGAGGGACGGGCGCGCTCCGTGCTGAAGCTCGCCTGCGGCTGCGTCATGCTCACGGCGCTCCTGAGCCCGCTGGCCGGGATCGACGTGACTGACATCGCACGCGCCGCCGCGCGCTACGGCGAGGCCGCCGACGCCGTCGCCTCCGGGGCGGGCGAGGCCGCGCGAGAGCTCGAGCGCAAAGTCATAGAGCGCGAGTGCGAGGCATATATTTCGGATAGGGCGGACGCTCTCTCGACGCCGCTCGCGGGCTGCCGTGTGGAGGCGCGCTGGAGCGGGGAGGGGTACTGGTACCCCTGGAGCTGCGCCCTCGCGGGCCCTCACAGCGGACGGCTGGCCGAGGCCATCGAGGCGGAGCTGGGCATACCGGCGGAGCGCCAGAGCTGGGAGGCGGAGCAATGACCTTTTCACTCAAGGACCTTGCGAAATACAAATACCTGCTGCTGGCGATACTGCTCGCCGCCGTGCTGCTGCTCCTGCCCACGGGCGGCTCCGGCGCCGCCGACGAGAGCCCCAGCGAGGCCGAGAGCCGCCTGGAGCAGGTGCTCTCGGACATAGACGGCGCGGGCAGGGTGAGCGTGCTCTGCTCTGAGAGCGGCGCGGCGGTGGTCTGCGAGGGCGCGGGCAGCGCCTCCGTGCGCCTGGCCGTGACGCGGGCCGTCGCCGCCTACACCGGGCTGGGAAGCAATGATATCAGCGTGCTGCCAATGCAAAACGAATAATTTTATGGAGGCCGATCTATGAAAAACGCCAAACGCAACATTGTTATTGCCGCAGTCCTGGTGTTCGTCTGCGCCGCGGTGTACCTCAACTGGTCCTATAATAACGACCGCGACGACACGGCGGGCGTGATGGCAGGGGAGACAGACGAGCCCGTCTCCGCCGCGGCGGAGGAGGCGGACGACTACTTTGCCCAGGCGCGGCTCACGCGCCAGACCTCGCGGGACGAGGCCCTGAGCCTGCTGGAGACCGCGGCGGCCAGCGAGGGCGCGTCGCAGGAGACGATTGACGGCGCGATGGACGCCATCGCGGCCATGGCCACCTGGTCAATGCAGGAGACACAGATTGAAAACCTGCTGCTCGCCAAGGACTTCGCCGACTGCGTGGTCTACATATCCTCCGACGGCGTTACCGCAGCCGTCCCCGCCCCGCTGGAGGGCCTCTCCGAGGCCAGCGTGGCGCAGATAACGGAGACCATCATAGCTGAGACCGGCTGCTCCGCGGAGGACATCCGCGTCATAGAGGTTAAGCCCGGCTCCGAGCCCGCCGCGAAGCCGCAGGCGACCCCGGCGGCGAGCCCCAGCGCGAGCCCGGCGGCCTGACGGACAGGAAAAAAGCGTTTTAAGAGCTTGAAAGCCCTCGCTTGTACGCAGGGGCGCCTTTGACTGCCGCCGCAGCCGGGGGCGCCCCTCCGCCTTGCCGCGGAGGCGGGACAAAGAGGTGTGGACTTTATCTCCTCCAAGTGGTAAAATGCAGCCAGCAAAAGCTTCGGAGGCCAAGATGGAGTTTGTCGCTCTAATATACACCTCAATATTCGCGCTCGCGGGGCTGGCGCTCTCGCGGCTGCTCCTGCCGGAGACGGAGGCGGTCAAGCGCGCCGCGATGGGCCTGGCCTTTGGCCTCGCGCTGCTTATATGGCTGCCGGCACTCTTCTCCTTCGCGCTGGGCTTCACGCTCGCGGCGCAGTATCTCGCGCTGGCCCCGGCGGCGGCGCTGCTCATCGCAGCCGCAGTTTTGCTGCGCCGGCGCGAGGGCGCGCCGCTGCGCCGCCGGCGCTTTTCCCTGCGCGGCAGCGCGCGCTGGATGCTGACCTGCCTGCCGCTTATCGCGATAATCTGGGTGCTGATGCTCAATCATGTCATCACCCCTGCTAGCGACGGGTCGCTGCACTCCGGACAGAGCACCTACGGCGACATGTGCATGCACCTGGGCTTCATCACCAGCATCTCCGTGCAGCAGAAATTCCCGCCGGACTACTCCATCATGTCCGGAGCCAGCGTGGGATATCCCTTCCTCTGCGACAGCGTGAGCTCCACCTTCTACACGCTTGGGACGAGCCTGCGCTTCGCGGCGCTGCTGCCCATGCTCTACGCCGCCGCGGTGGTCGTGCTGGGCGTCTGGTGCTTCTTTGACACCTGGCTGGGTGAGAGGGCGGCTCCGCTCGCGACCTACATGTTCTTTATCGGCGGCGGCTTCGGTTTCGCCTACTTCCTTGACCTCGCGAAGACCGACGGCGCGGACAGCCTCTATGAGCTCATGCACGGCTTTTACCAGACGCCGACCAACCAGGCCTCGCTGGGCCTGCGCTGGGTGAACGCGATTGCCGACATGCTCGTGCCTCAGAGGGCGACGCTTTTCGGCTGGGCGCTGCTCTTCCCCTGCCTCACACTGCTCTATCGCGCCTCGCTGGGAGGGGCGACGCGGCTCTTTTACCCGCTGGGCCTGCTCGCCGCCTGCCTGCCGCTGGTGCACACGCACAGCTTCCTCGCGCTGGGGCTCGTGTCTCTCGCCCTGCTCGTTTGCGAATATGTTTCGTGCCTCATCCGCCCGCGGCCGGGCTGGAAAAATCGCCTTGCGAGCTTCGCTGCCTACGGTCTAATCGCCGCGGCGCTGGCCGCGCCGCAGCTCATAGCCTTCACCTTCCGCCAGGCAGGGGAGGGCGGCTTCCTGCGGCTGCACCTCAACTGGGCCAACGACACGGACTCCTGGCTCTGGTTCTACATAAAGAACTGGGGGCTGGTTTTCATCCTCCTCGTCCCCGCCCTGCTCGCGGCCCGGCGCGAGAGCCGCCGCCTCTTCGCCGGCGGCGCGCTCATATGGCTTTTGAGCGAGCTCGTGGTCTTCCAGCCCAACACCTATGACAACAACAAGCTGCTCTTTATCACCTGGGCGCTTGCCTGCGGCGTGACGGCGGAATATCTCATCGGGATTTGGGATAAGCTGAAATGCAGAGGAAACGTGCTTAAAACGCTCTCAAATACGGCGTTGGCGGCGATTATCTGTCTTTCCCTGTTCACATCCGGCGCCATGACGCTCGCGCGCGAATACGTCTCCGGCGACCACCTTAGCCTTTCGGGCGGCCCGCACATTGAGGAGAGCGGATACCAGGTGGTCAGCGCGCCGCTCGTTGAGCTTGCGCAGTACGTGGAGGACAACACCTCCCCGGACGCCGTCTTTATCACTGCGGACAACCACAATAACGCCGTCGCCATGCTCACCGGGCGCAGCATAGTCTGCGGCTCGCCGAGCTTTCTATTCTACCACGGCCTCGACTATTCGCGGCGTCAGGAGGATGTGCGCCTGGCCTATGAGCTGCCGGAAGAGAACCTTGAGCGCGTGGCCGGGGCCTACGGAGCGGACTATATCCTGCTGAGCTCCTGGGAGCTGGGGAGCTTCGACGTGGACCGCGCCTGGATCGAAGCCAACTGCGAACGCGTCTTTTATAACGGCGAGTGCGCGCTCTACGCGATTTCCTGAAAATCAGGCTTTATTTTCTGCCGGCTATGTGGTACAATATCACATTGCAATACCGATAAGGAGGTTCCCCAATGGGCGAGAACTACATCACCTGCCAGGGAGAAAAGGGCAGCATAAATATTTCCGAGGACGTGCTCTACTCGATGGTGCGCGCCGCGGTGGGGGAGATAGACGGCGTCGCCGCCCTCTCCAACAACGCCGGGGCCGAGCTCGCCGAGCTGCTTGGCATCAAGAACGCCGGCAAGGGCGTCAAGGTGCAGATTGCCGAGGGCAAGATAAGCATCGACATCATAATTATGGTGCGCTACGGTGAGAACGTCGTCGGCGTGGCCAAGCAGGTGCAGGACGCCGTCACCGCCGCGGTGGAGTCCATGACCGGCATGGGCGCGCCCGTGGTCAACGTCCACGTCTCCGGCGTGGCCTTCGACAAATGACCAGGACGCGCGCGAGAGAGGCGGCCGTCCGGCTTATCTTCGCTCAGGCGGCCTCAGGGCTGGAGCCGGACGAGCTCGTCGACGAATACTTTGAGCCTGAGCATCTCGCCAGCCTTACTGACGAGACGGGCGCCATAGCGGAAGCGCCCGATGAAAACAGCCTCGCTTACATAAAACGCCTGGTGCGCCTGGCCGCCGAGCACCGCCTGGAGCTCGACGAAGCCGTGCGCCGCCACGCCCACGGCTGGAAGCCTGAGCGCATCTCCCGCACTGCCATGGCTGTGCTGCGCTGTGCCCTTACCGAGCTTATGTACCTCGACGACCCCGACGTCACTCCCGGCGTCGCCATCAACGAGGCCGTGGAGCTCGCAAAGAGCTTCGAGGAGCCGGAGACGGTCTCCTTCATCAACGGCGTCCTCGGCGGCTTTGTTCGCGGCGAGGGCGCGGAGAGCGCGGAATGAGGAGCGAGCGCGAGCCCATCTCCGTAAAGGAGCTCAACGGCTATATAAAGGCGCTCATCGACTCGGACGGGCTTCTGGGCTCGGTCGCAGTGCGCGGCGAGCTCTCCAACTATAAAATCTATCCCTCGGGGCACCACTACTTCACGCTCAAGGATGCGGAGAGCTCCGTGCGCTGCGTGATGTTCCGCTCCGCGGCGGCAAAGCTCCGCTTCCGCCCGGAGAGCGGCATGGGCGTTATTGTCTACGGGCGGGTGAGCGTTTACCCGCGCGACGGGGCCTATCAGCTCTACTGTGAGGCCATCGTGCCGGAGGGCAGCGGAGACCTCATGGTCGCCTACGAGCAGCTCAAGGCCAAGCTGGAGGCCGAGGGCCTCTTTGACCGCGCGCACAAGAAGCCCATACCGCGCTACCCCGCGCGTATCGCCATCGTAACCTCGAGCGCGGGCGCGGCCGTACACGACATCATCCGCGTGCTGCGCCGACGCTGGCCGCTGGCAAAGCTCATTTTGCTGCCGGTGCGCGTACAGGGTGCGGAGGCCCCGCCGGAGATAGCCGCGGCGATACGCTATGCGAGCGAGCACCGCGTCGCCGATACGCTTATAACCGGGCGCGGCGGCGGCTCGATGGAGGACCTCTGGTGCTTCAACGACGAGCGCGTGGCACGGGCCATCTATGACTGCGAGATACCCGTAATCTCCGCCGTAGGCCACGAGCCGGACGTGACGATCGCGGACTTCGTGGCAGACCTGCGCGCCGCGACGCCCTCGAACGCCGCCGAGCTGGCCGCGCCGGACGCGCAGGAGCTCATGCAGGCCATCGACAGCGCTCACAGCCGCCTGGAGCGGGCCGTGCTGAAGAAGCTCGCCCGCTCGCGAGAGACGCTCGAGGGCTTCGCTTCCCGCCGCGTGCTCAAAAGCCCGACAGGCTTTCTCGACCGCCGCCGCGCACAGCTGGAGTCGCTGCGCTCGCGGCTGGAGGCCGCGGGACGCTTCGCGGAAAAGCGCCGGTCGAGGGTG
>CALWYR010000074.1 GCA_944385805.1 uncultured Oscillospiraceae bacterium | reverse complement strand
GGCAAAATGAAAAGTGAAGGGAATACTTTGTGTATTTCCGAGCATTTTCATGAAGCATGGCGGAAAAGATGCCGCCCAGCCGCCGCGCCCCGCCCTCGGAGCGGACGCCCACCAAGAAAAGGGGGAGGATAATGTCCAAAGAGCTCATACGGCTGGTAAATTGCCGGATGGATTTTGACGGCGAGACCGTCCTCGATTCGATTAACATTTATTTCAACGACAGTGAATTCCTCACACTGCTGGGCCCCTCCGGCTGCGGCAAGACGACCACTTTGCGTATCATCGGCGGCTTTTTACAGCCGACAAGCGGCGACGTGTTCTTCGACGGTGTGAGGATTAATGATGTCCCGCCCCACAAGCGCAGGGTAAACACGGTGTTCCAGAAGTACGCGCTTTTCCCGCACCTGAACGTGTACGAGAACATCGCTTTCGGCCTGCGCATAGCCAAAGTGCCTGCCAAGGAGATAGACGAGCGCGTCACGGAAATGCTCGAGATAGTCTCACTCAAGGGCTTTGAGAAGCGCAAACCCGACCAGCTCTCCGGCGGCCAGCAGCAGCGCGTGGCCATCGCCCGCGCGCTCGTGAACCGGCCGAAGGTGCTTCTGCTCGACGAGCCGCTGGGCGCGCTGGACCTGCGCCTGCGCAAGGACATGCAGAACGAGCTCAAGCGCATACAGCAGCAGCTGGGCATCACTTTTATATATGTAACGCACGACCAGGAGGAGGCGCTCGCCATGAGCGACACCGTGGTTGTCATGGACAAGGGACGCATACAGCAGATAGGTACGCCCGAGGACATATACAACGAGCCGAAGAACGCCTTCGTGGCGGACTTCATCGGCGAGAGCAACATCCTCGACGGCGTCATGCGCGCCGACTACGTGGTCGAGTTCTTCGGCCGCAAGTTCCGCTGCCTCGACAAGGGCTTTGAAAAGGACGAGCCCGTCGACGTCGTTATCCGGCCCGAGGACGTGGACATCGTCCCCGCCGACAGCGGCCACCTCTGCGGCACGGTGACGAGCGTGACCTTCAAGGGCGTCCACTACGACACCATCGTCGACTTCCGCGGCTTCAAGTGGCTCATCCAGACCACCGACCTGCACCAGCCCGGCGAGTACATCGGCATAAGGCTGACGCCGGACGATATACATGTCATGCGCAAGAGCGAATACTCCGGCATGTTCGGCGACTACAGCTCCTACAGCGCGGAGTACGACGAGATTAACGACCCCGACGCGGTCATCGGAGGGGAGGAGACGGTCGAGGAGGCGCTCAACAATGAAGAATAAGCTCCTCGCCGGGCCCTACATCGCCTGGATGGCAATCTTCACGGTCGTGCCCCTGGCCATGGTCGCCTACTTCGCCTTCACGACGCCGGACGGCGACTTCACGCTCTCCAACTTCGCCAACG
The DNA here is from genome assembly GCA_944385805.1 of uncultured Oscillospiraceae bacterium. GTDB lineage: Bacteria > Bacillota > Clostridia > Oscillospirales > Oscillospiraceae > Scatomorpha. The sequence goes on along the minus strand of CALWYR010000074.1, from coordinate 20,384 downwards.
CCTCGGAGTACCTGCCGATATTCCTGCGCTCCATCTGGTACGCGCTGGCGGCCTGCGTCATCTGCCTCATAGTCGGCTATCCCGTGGCCTACGTGATAGCGCACAGCGGCGCGAACGTGCAGCGCGTGCTCTACCTGCTGGTGACGCTGCCGATGTGCATGAGCTTTTTGCTGCGCACGCTCGCCCTCGTGGCCCTGGTGCGCGATACCGGCATCATAAACAGTTTCCTCGGCCTCTTCGGCATCGGCCCGCTGCCGCTCATACGCAGCTCCGGCAGCGTCATCATGGGCATGGTCTATAACTACCTGCCCTATATGATAATGCCGCTCTACACGGTCATCGTCAAGCTCGACCCGCGGCTCATAGAGGCCGCGCAGGACCTCGGCTGCGACAGCGTGCAGTGCTTCCGCCGCGTGATACTCCCGCTCTCCGTTCCCGGCATCGTCTCCGGCATCACGATGGTCTTCGTGCCCGCGGTCAGCACCTTCTACATCTCGCAGAAGCTCGGCTCGACAGAGAACATGATGGTCGGCGACATCATCGAGCGCCAGTTCAAGGGCGTCGCCAACCAGAACCTCGGCGCGGCCATGAGCCTTATCCTCATGCTGCTGGTCTTCATCAGCATCGGGCTCATGAACCGCTTCACGGACGACGACGAGGAGGTGGCGACGATATGAAACGCCTGGGCAAGGTCTGGACCTTCCTGGTCTTCCTCTTCCTCTACGCGCCGATGATAGTCCTTTTTGTCGGCTCCTTCAACGACGGGCGCGATTTGAGCGAGTTCGAGGGCTTCACGCTTTCAAACTACCTCGACTTCTTCGCCGACAGCGGCTCACTGAGGCTGCTGGCCAACTCCTTCATCCTGGCCATATCGAGCTCCCTCGCCGCCACGCTGCTGGGCACGCTCGCGGCGCTGGGCATCCACGCCATGCGCGGGAGGATGCGCCGCGCGGTCATGACGCTCACCAACATCCCGCTGGTGAACCCGGAGATAGTCACGGGCGTGAGCCTCTCGCTGCTCTTCGTCTTCATCGGGCGCAGCATGCTGGGCTCAGACCAGGTCTTCGGCTTCGGCACGCTGCTCATAGCGCACGTGACCTTCAACCTGCCCTATGTGATCCTCTCCGTCATGCCCAAGCTGCGGCAGACGGACTCCTCGCTCATGGACGCGGCGCAGGACCTCGGCTGCACGCCGCTGCAGGGCTTCTTCAAGGTCATGCTGCCCGAGCTCTGGCCCGGCATCATCGCCGGGGCCATCATGGCCTTCACCATGAGCCTCGACGACTTCGTCATCAGCTACTTCACCTATTCGCCCAACTTCTCGACCCTCCCGGTTGAGATCTACGCCATCACGCGCAAACCCGTCCCGCCCATGTATTACGCCATGTTCACGCTGCTATTCTTCGTCATCCTCGTCGTCATGATAGGCATGAACGTGATACAGGCGCGAGACGAGCGCCGCCAGGAGCGCAAGAAGCTCCGCGGCGTATAAACGTATAAATTGAAAGGGGATTTTGTCAAATGAAAAAGGTTGTATCCGTCATGCTTGTCCTGGCCCTCGCCGTGGGTATGTTCGCCCTCTCGGGCTGCGGCGAGGAGAAAACCAAGCTCTTTGTCTACAACTGGGGCGTCAACATCGCCGACGGCACCGACGACTACATCGACGTCATCGAGCTCTTCATGGAGGAGTATCCCGACATCGAGGTCGTCTACGACACCTATGACACCAACGAGGCGCTTTACACCCGCCTGGCCGGCGGCGGCGTCCACTACGACGTCATCATTCCCTCGGACTACATGATAGCCCGCATGATCCGCGAGGACATGCTGAGCCCGCTCAACTTTGACAACATTCCCAACTACGAGCTGGTGGACGAGACCTTCAAGAACCAGCCCTACGACCCGGACAATGAGTACACCGTCCCCTACACCTGGGGCACCGTCGGCGTTATCTACAACACCAAGTACGTCGACGAGGCCGACATCGGCGGCTGGGACCTGCTCTGGAACGAGAAGTACGCCGGCAAGATAATCATGATTGACAACTCGCGCGACGCCTTCGCCATCGCCGAGGCGCGCCTGGGCTACAGCCTCAACACCGAGGACCCCGACGAGCTCCGGGCCGCGGCCGACCTGCTCGCCGAGCAGGTGCCCGTGCTGCAGTCCTACGCCATGGACGGCATGTACGACCTCATGGAGAACGAGGAGGCCTGGATTGCGCCCTACTACGCCGGCGACGCCATGATGATGATTGACGAGAACCCCGACCTCGCGTTCTACCTGCCCGAGGAGGAGACCTTCAACGTCTTCATCGACGCCATGTGCATCCCCGCGAACGCCGAGCACAAGGAGGAGGCCGAGCTCTTCATCAACTTCCTCACCAGCCCGGAGATAAGCGGCGGCAACATGGACTACATCGGCTACGGCACGCCCGTCAGCGCCGCCAAGGAGTTTATGGACCCCGAGATGGCCAATAACCCCGTCGCCTACCCCGACGAGGAGACCCTCGCGCGCGGCGAGAGCTTCATAGCCCTCAGCGACGAGGGCACCCGCCTCATGGAGGACCTCTTCAACGAGGTCAAGGCGGGCCTCGGCAGCTGATACCCGCGCCCATATAACAAAGCAGGAGCCCGCCGGACTGTCCGGCGGGCTCCTGCTGGCTTCGGTTTATTTGTACTTTACCCTCGGGCGGTAGAACTGGAAGATAACGGCGTCGGCCTTGTCCTCGGTCTTCCACTCAAGGCTCGTCCAGGCGACCTTCATCGCGCCCATGACCTCGCAGAGCTTCACCATCAGGGGCTTGCGGCCGATTTCGTAGGCGATGAACTGCGGGCGGGCGAGGAAGTTCATAAGGCAGCGGCTGAGGATGAAGGCCTGTACCGCGCCGGCGCTCCTGCGCATGGACCCGTAGCGGGAGGCGAGCTGGCCGCGCAGCACCTCGGGCGCGTGGAAGCGGAACCAGGCGACGATGCGCGGGTCAAAGCTCTCGACGCACCAGGGGCCGGAGTAGCCCTGCATCTCCTCGCAGACGCGGCGGCAGAGCTCGCGGTTGCGCGCGCCGCGCTTGAGCTCCACAATGAGCGGCGCGCCGTTGGCGGCCTCCAGCGCCTCCGCGAGGGTGGGGATGGCGTTGTCCGTCCCGAACAGGCGCAGCGCCTTTAGCTCGGCGAGGCTCATGTCCTCCACCCTTCCGCCCACGCCGCAGGCTCGGCTGGTGTCGTCGTCGTGGAAGACGACCAGCGCGCCGTCGGCGGTGATGTGGACGTCGAGCTCTATGCCGTAGCCAATGCGCGCGGCGTGGGCAAAGGCGGGCAGGGAGTTCTCCGGCGTGCTCTTGTCGATGCGGTGCAGGCCGCGGTGGGCGAAGTTGCGGCCCATGAAGGGCGCGCGCTGCTTGAGGTCGCGCCTGCCCGGCGCGACAAGCCAGGCCGCCGCGGCCGCCGAGGCCGCGAGGGCGCCGCCCGCGATCAGGCCGGCTCTGGCGTATTTATTTAAGCTCATAACGAGGCACCTCCTTAGCTTACAGCCCTATTTTACAACGCCGGGGCCGTATCCGTCAAATCAACTTTCTGTAACGAAGGCGGCTTTACGCAAATTTGGGTTGAATTAGAGGTGAAAATAGTTTAAACTCTCCTTAGTACGCGAGAGAGAGGGAAGCGAATGAAGCTCAACTACAAGAAGACCATTTTCGTCGGCTTTGCCTTTTTCCTGATAACCGCCTTCTGGCAGGCTTACGACACGATTATCCCCAAGATACTCACGGACAAGTTCGGCATGAGCCAGAGCCTCTCCGGCGTCATCATGGCGGCGGACAACGTGCTCGCGCTCTTCATGCTGCCGCTCTTCGGCACGCTCTCTGATAAGTGCAAGAGCAAGCGCGGCCGCCGCACGCCCTTCATCATGGCGGGCACGGTCTGCGCCGCGGCGCTCTTCGTCGTGCTGAGCTTCGCCGACGACATGCAGCTCGCCGCGCTCGAGCCCGTGGCCATAGACAACCCCACGGCGCAGGAGACGCTCTGGGACGCCGACCTCACCGCGACCACACCCGACGGCGTCGAGTTTGACGTGCAGGAGGAGTTCACGCGCGAGGAGTTCGCCGCAATTGAGATGACCGAGCCCGACGGCGGCGCGAACCCCGACTACACCAACTACGTCGTGCCCGCGCGGCAGGCCTACGCCGCCGCGGCCACCGCCGCCAACCACGGCCCGCTTATCTTCTTCGTCGTGGTGCTGCTCGGCGTGCTCATAAGCATGGCCACCTTCCGCAGCCCCGCCGTGGCGCTCATGCCGGACGTCACGATAAAGCCCCTGCGCAGCAAGGCCAACGCGGTAATCAACCTCATGGGCGCGGCGGGCGGCATCATCGTCCTCGGCCTCGGCGCGGTGTTCGGGACCGGCAAGGCGGAAAACGCCATAATGAGCTACACGCCCTTCTTCTCGGCCATAAGCGGCCTCATGATAGTCTCGCTCGTCGTCTTCCTCTGGAAGGTCAAGGAGCCGCAGCTCGTGCGCGAGATGCACGAGGAGAGCCATAAGTACGGCATCGCCACCGAGGAGGACGCCGACCCCAACTCCGGCGACCGCAGGCTCTCGAAGGGCGAGTTCAAGAGCCTCATACTAATACTCATGAGCGTGGTCTTCTGGTTCTTCGGCTACAACGCGGTGACAAGCAAGTACGCGGTCTACGCCTCGAGCGTCCTCGACCTCGACTACAACCTCACGCTCATGATAGCCACCGGCGCGGCCATAGTCGCCTATATCCCCGTCGGCGCGGTGGCGAGCAAAATAGGCCGCCGCAAGACCATCCTCGCCGGCATTGTCATCCTCGGCGGCAGCTTCCTCGCCGCCAGTTTCATCCGCGCGGGCAGCCCGGTGATGCTCATGAACGTCCTCTTCGCCACCGCCGGCATAGGCTGGGCGACGATAAACGTCAACAGCTACCCCATGGTCGTCGAGCTCAGCCGCGGCGGCGACGTGGGCAAGTACACCGGCTTCTACTACACCGCCAGCATGGCCGCGCAGACCCTCACGCCGATAATCTCCGGCTTCCTCATGGACACGCTGGGCATGACGACGCTCTTCCCCTACGGCTGCGTCTTCGTGTTCCTCGCCTTTTTCACCATGCTCTTCGTCCGGCACGGCGACAACAAACCCACTAAGTAAGGAGTAAGCTATGGACAGACTCACCCGCCGCCTCGAAAGCGGCGAATACGCAGCCGGCGGTCACAGCGCCGAAGAGATAACCGCCGCCCTCGGCAGGTACGAGGACTTCATTGAGAGCGTGGAGGCCGAGCTCGAACTCATCGGCCTCAACCTCGACGAGCTGAGGAAGGCCGGCAAGCAGCGCAGCGCCACCTACACCATGCTCAACGGCTCGCGCTATATGCTCGAGGAGATGCAAAAGCGCCTCTCCGATCCCGCCGCGGAGGTCAACGCGCGTCTCGCGGCCATGCGCAGGCTCATCGATTACGACCCCAACGACGACGGCATCCGCGACGTGGAGGAGTAAAAAGTCCCCCGGAACCCACCGGTTCCGGGGGATTTACGCGTTTGATGCTCAGTAGGCGGCGATGCCGCCGTCGGCCCTCGGCTCGGTCGCGCCGCAGAGGGTGCCGTTTTCGTCGCGCCAGATAATCTGCCCGCGGCCGAAGGTGATGCTGTCGCCCCTTGCCAGCTCGTGCCCGCGCCCGGCGAGCTCCGCCGCCAGGCCGGGGTCAAAGGAGCTCTCGAGCTCTATCGTCCTGCCTCCCGTCCACTGCCAGCGCGGCGCGTCCAGCGCCTCCTGCGGGTTCATGCCGAGGTCTAGCAGGTTTATAATTGCCTGCACGTGGCCCTGGGGCTGCATGAAGGCGCCCATGACGCCGAAGGGGCCGATGGGCCGCCCGTCCCTCGTGAGGAAGCCGGGGATGATGGTGTGATAGGGCCGCTTGCCCGGGGCGATAAGGTTTGGGCTCCCGGGGTCGAGGCTGAAGTTGCCGGCCCGGTTGTGCAGGGCGATGCCCGTGCCCGGTATGACCACGCCGGAGCCGAACTGGTGGTAGTTGGACTGTATCCAGCTCACCATGTTGCCCTCGCCGTCGGCGGTGCAGAAATAGACGGTGCCGCCGCAGTCGGGGCTGCCCGGCATTGGCTCGAGCGCCCGCTCGCCGATGAGCGCGCGGCGGGAGGCGAGATAGCCGGGGCTCAGCAGCTGCTCCACGCTGTACTCCATGCAGCCGCGCTCGGCTATGTAGCGCTTGCCGTCGGCGTAAGCGAGCTTCATCGCCTCTATGGCCCGGTGCGCGCTCTCCGGCGAGCCGTCGAGCCGGGGCAGGCCCTCGAGGATTCCGAGGGTCATCAGCACCACCAGGCCGTGGCCGTTGGGCGGCAGCTCCCAGACCGCGTGGCCGCGGTAGCTGACGCTTATGGGCTCGACCCATTCGGGCCGGAAGGCGGCGAGGTCCTCATATCGCAGCCAGCCTCCCTGTTCGCGCGAGCAGCGGTCGATCGCTTCCGCCAGCTCGCCGCGGTAAAAGCTCTCCGCGCCCGTGGCCGCAATGGAGCGCAGGCTCCCGGCCAGCTCGGGCAGGCGCATGAGCTCGCCCGCGCGCGGCGGCTCCCCGCCCAGGGTAAAGGTCTCCGCCCAGGCGCGGAAGGGCTCCTCGTTCCTCAGCGGGTAGAGCTCCTCCCACTCCTCGCGCCAGAGCCGCGCGACCGTGGGCGCGACTGGGAAGCCCTCCTCGGCGTAGCCGACGGCGGAGGCGAAGAGCTCGGCGAAGCGCAGCCGCCCGAAGCGGCGGTGCGCCTCGGCCCAGGCGGCGGGGATGCCGGGCACGTTCACGCTGTGCCAGCCGCGCTTGGGTATGCCGCCGTAGTACCTGCGCAGGAACTCCGCGTCCGTCAGGGCCGGGGCGGGGCCGGAGCTGTTGAGCCCATAGAGCCGCCCGCCCGACCAGATGAGGGCGAAGGCGTCGCCCCCGAGGCCGTTGGAGGTGGGCTCCACCACGGTCAGCGCGGCCGCCGCGGCGATGGCGGCGTCGACGGCGCTGCCGCCCCGGCGCAGTATGTCAACGCCTGCCTGCGCCGCCAGCGGCTGGCTGGAGCATACCATGCCCCGCCGCGCCAGCACGCAGTGGCGCTCGGACGCGCAGCGGTATCTCGTGAGGTCAAAGGGAAATGACATGACTCGCCTCCGTTATATGTCCAGTACGTCCAGCTTCAGCACGTCGGGCCGCGCGTAGTGGCCGCAGGGGTCGAACTCCATGCGGCTGGCGGGGACGGCGTCCATGTCGAGCGCGGCGTAGATTATCCCCTCGGCGTCCCAGAGGGGCTCGGTGACATAGTGCCCGTGCGGGTCCACAATGCAGCTGCCGCCGCGGCAGACGGTCTCCGGCAGCCTCGCGACCTCCTCGGGCGCGTGGAGCCAGCCGGGGTACATGTCGCGCGTGAAGTACATGTCGCAGTTTATGAAGTAGCAGCGGCCCTCGAGGGCGATGTGCCGGATGGTCGCCTGCCACTCGGGGTTGTCGTTGGTGTTGGGCGAGACGTAGAGCGTGACCCCCTTCTGATAGAGCGCCGCGCGGGCCAGGGGCATGTAGCTCTCCCAGCAAATCATGCTGCCCATAACGCCCCAGGGCGTCTCCGCCACGGGGAAATAGGCCCTGTCGGCGTCGCCCCAGACGACGCGCTCCGCGCCCGTGGGCTTGAGCTTGCGGTGGCAGGAGTGTACCTTCCCCTCCGGCGTGATAAAGAGGTTGGAGTTATAGAGCGTGCCCGTGACGGCGTCGCGCTCGGATACGCCCATGCTCAGCCAGACGCCGCGCTCGCGCGCCTTCGCGCAGAGGGCCGCGGTCTCCGGGCCGGGCACGACGATGGAGTTGGCCGCGTAGCGCGCCCAGTCGCCCCGCTGCGCCTCGTCCCGGTGTCCCACGGTGAAGCCGAAGGTGAGCCCGTAGGGGTAGCCCGGTATGAACAGCTCGGGGAAGACTATCAGCCGCGCTCCCCCGCCGGCGGCCTCGTCGATGAGCCGCAGCGCCTTTTCCACGCAGGCCGCGGCGTCGAACATAACGGGCGCCGCCTGCACTACGGCGATGGGGCAGCCGCTCTCGAATTTTCTCATACTATCGCCTCCCGGGATTATTGTATCACATAGCGGCGGAAAAAGGCAATATGGGGCTTGACAAGTTGGTCGACATGTTGTAGACTATAGTCACAGTCGACTGATTGTAGACCAAAAGGAGGGTCAGCCATGGTTGAAAGCGGACTCGGCGCGATGGAATCGCGCTTTGCGGATATGATTTGGGAGGGCGAGCCGCTGAGCTCCTCGGAGCTGGTGCGCCGCGCGGAGAGCGAGCTGGGCTGGAAGAAGTCCACCACCTACACGGTGCTCAAGCGCCTCGCCGAGCGCGGGCTCTTCGTCAACGAGGGCGGCGCCGTGCGCTCGCTCGTGTCCCGCGCGGACTACTACGCCGAGCGCGGCGAGCGCTTTGTGGACGACGCCTTTTCCGGCTCGCTGCCGGCCTTCGTCACGGCCTTTGCCGCGCGCAAGAAGCTCAGTGAAAAGGAGATCGACGCCCTGCAGGCCATCATAGACTCCATGAGGGGGTGAGGGCGTGGAGAATCTGTTCCTGGTCAAGCTTTTGCCTCACATACTTAACATGAGCCTCACGGGTTCGGCGGTTATCTGCGTTGTCATTTTAGCGCGCCTTCTCCTCAAGCGCGCGCCGCGCTGGTGCTCCTACGCGCTCTGGGCCGTGGTGCTCTTCCGCCTGCTCTGCCCCGTGTCGGTCAGCTCGGTGGTCTCTCTCTTCAACGTGGCCGGGGCCCCCGCGAGCGCCGTCGTGCCGGCCGGGCCCGTGACGGTCATGGACTATGTCCCCTCGCCCATTCTCGTGAACACGCCGGAGCTCTCCCCGGCGCCCGCCGCGCCTGTGATTGACGCCGCCGGCCCCGTAAGCGGCGAGGCCGTCACCGGCGGCGCGCTCATTGCCGACCCACTCACGCTCATGGCCCTGGCCTGGGGCGTCGCTGCCGCCGCGCTGCTGCTCTACGGCCTCGTCTCCTACCTCAGCCTGCGCGTGCGCCTCTGGGACTCCGAGCGCGCCGAAGGGCGCGTATACGTCTCGAAGCGCATACAAACCGCCTTTGTAGCGGGCATCATACTGCCTAAAATATACCTGCCCGCCGGGCTGGGCGAGCGTGAGCGCGAGTGCGTGCTCGCGCACGAGAGCTGCCACATCCGGCGCGGCGACCACATCATCAAGCCGCTCGCGTTCATCGCCCTCAGCCTGCACTGGTTCAACCCGCTGGCCTGGTTCGCCTGGGTGCTCGCCATGCGCGACATGGAGTCCAGCTGCGACGAGGCCGCCATAAAGCGCCTCGTCGGCGCGTCCCGCGCGGACTACGCCCAGACGCTCCTCAACCTCGCCACCGGCAGAGCCGGAGGCATAGGCGGCGCCCTCGCCTTCGGCGACGACGTAAAGCGGCGCATAAAGGGAGTTGCGAAAATGAAGATACAAAAGAAGTACGTCAGCGTGCTGGCGGCGGTGCTGGCCCTCGCCGTCATCGCCGGCTGCGCGGTCAACCCCTCCCCCGCCGAAACTCCGGCGGTGACGCCAAGCCCCGAGGCCACGCCCATGGGCCAGTGCTCCACGGCGGAGGAGTGCCTCATCGCCCTGCCCGGGCTCGACAGCATAGAGCTCGCGGCCGCCGGCGGCGAGACCATCAGCGCCAACGTCACGGAGCGGCGCGTCAGCGACCTCGAGAAGGTCTGCGAGATAAGCGGCCTGGACGAAAACGGGGTGATAGAGGGCTGGATATACAAGAGCTGGTGCAGGCTCGACGTGCCGCTCGACGACGTAATGCTCGCCGGAGCCATGGAGCGCGACGGCGACTGGCTCTGCGTGGACGGGCCGCTCGCGGCCTATATGCTCCGCCGCCCCGACGGCAGCTACGACCCCGGCGGCGGCATGGTGCTCAACGATAAGCCGGTGGCTTATAACGGCAACTACTACGAGCTGGTCTGGGACGCCTATTGCAGCGCCCGCGGCATGGAGCCGCTCTATCTGCTCGACTGGACGGGCGTGCTGGGCGCGCAGGAGCTCGGCACGGTCAGCGCCCACCGCTTCGACGGCGACGGCTGGTATGTCTATGTGCCGCAGGGGCTGTGGAAATATGACGGCAACCCGCTCAGCAGCCACATGAACTGGCTCTTCAGTTCCGCCTACGGCACCGGCTCCAACGTGCTCATAGAGCTGCTCGACGGGCCCTCGGAGTACTCGGAGCGCACGGTGGTGTCCGAGAGCGGCGACGCCTATGTGATTGAAGTCCCCGCCGGCGAGCGGCGCTTCCTCATCACCGCCAGCTATGACAGCGCGGGCGAGGCCTATTGTGAGCTCGCCGCCTCCCGCGAAATAGCCCGGAGCTTCCGCCTCTGGGACGGCACCGAAAGCGGCGCCGAGCCCGACTACCCCACAGCCGACGAGTTCCAGTACGCCGAAAACGCCGCCCTCCACGACTGCGTCTACGCCTGGGCCAGCGAAAACCTGCCGGGAGTCAACTCCGTCAGCGGCCCCGAGCTGGTGAGCTCCTACGGCTCTCAGGGGCCGGGCAACGGCGTCACGCTGGAAACCTGGTCCTATCTCGCCGGGGACGAGCCCCGCGCGGTGATAGTCCTCAACGACGGCGGGCGCTATGACATCATCCACGAGGACAGCGCCGACGCGCTCACGGCGCGGTATGGCAGCCTGGAGGAGGCCGGGCCCGGCTGGTGGGCCGAGAGCGGCCTAGAATACGCCGTCGACCTCCCGGAGCTGTGGTGGACTGTGCCCGACACCCCGCTCCCCCTCAGCGTACACGCCGTGCGTCAGACCGTGGGCGGCGTCTGGAGCGCGCACCTGCCCGCGAAGGGCTGGCTGCTCAACGAAGCGGACGAGGGCGTCTGGCGGCTCGAGGCCGCCTCCGGCAGCGGGGCGTATTTCGAGATACGGTTCATGGACGCCGGCGAATACGAGGCCTGGTACAATGAATTCACCGACGGCGGCAGCAGCACGCCCGTCAACGGCGGCGTCTATGCCACCGGGGACGGCTTCCTCTCGCACACGTGGTACAGCCGCGAAGACAGCGAGCCCCACGGCGTAGTGATGACGCTCAGCTGGCCAAACGATGCGGCGGCCGAGGGCGCGACGCTGCTGCGCGTGCTGAAAAGCGTGAAGCTCCTGTGAGCCTCAGCCGGCCCGGAGCGAAAGCCCGGCAGGGCCTGAGCCCGCGGCCGCGAATATGGTTCAAGCCGTTTTCCCGGGGTGCTATGCCCCGGGAAAACATTTTTCGCTCAGCGCGCAGGGAGAGCCGGTCCGCGGACCGGCTCTCCTGGCGCGCGCAGCGAAGCGCAGAGCCCTCTGCCTGAGCAGGAGAAGCCTGCTCAGGCAGTCTTTATCTCTCGCACAGGCGCTTTATGAGCGCCCAGCGGCTGTCGGTGGAGGCCTGGAGCGCGTTCAGCTCCGCTTCGCCGAGGCTCGCGAATTTGCCTATGCTTTTTACGAATTCGCGCACTGTGATAGGCTCGCGGTTGTCAAAGCTCAGGTAGTACCTCCCGCGCTCACACTCCCAGAGCGGGAAGATGTTGCTCCGCACGGCGCGGCGCGCGACGTCTATGCTCTCGTCGGGCCTGAAGCTCCAGCCCGTGGGGCATGGCGAGAAGATGTGCAGATAGGCGAAGCCGCGCTTGGAGCACTCGAGGCCGCGCTTAATCTTGCCCACCATGTCCATCATGTGGCTGGGGCTGGCCGTAGCGCAGTACTCGATGTTGTGCATGGACATTATAAGCGGCAGGTACTTGGCGTTCTGCTCCTTGCCGTTGATGGCGCTGCCGGCGGGCGTGGTGGAGGTGCGCGAGCCGAGGCTTGTGGTGGACGAGCGCTGGAAGCCGGTGTTCATATAGCCCTCGTTGTCGTAGCAGACGTAGAGCATCTTCGCGCCGCGCTCCGCCGCGCCGGAGAGGCTCTGGAAGCCGCAGTCGGCGGTGGCCCCGTCGCCGGCGATGGCGACGATGTTGACGTCCCCCCTGCCCTTGCGCTGGTACATCTCGCTCACGCCGGAGAGGAAGCTCGCCGTGTTGTCGAGCAGGGTGATGTGTATGGGCGCGGTGCAGCCGTTCTGATAGCTCCAGCCGTCCACGCCCGCGCCGGCCATGCAGCCGGGAGGCACGGCGAAGACGCTGTTGTTCCCCGCCAGCTGCATCACGCGGCGGGTTATGAGCTCGCCGCCGCAGCCCTGGCAGGCGGAGGAGCCGGGCGTCATAACCTGCGGAAGCTTCTTTATGGTGTCTATATAGCTCATTATTACGCCTCCCCTCAGTCCATGAGCCAGAGCGTCTCCGCCCGGCCAGGGGCCGCGAGACCCGCCAGCCTGAGCGCCGTCTCGCGCAGATGGGCCATGGATATGTCCGCCCCGCCCAGGCCGCCTATCGCGGAGAAGTGGGCCTTGCCCGCTAGAGACTCGCCCAGCGCGGCGCAGGTCTCGACGTACATGGGCCCCGCGTCCCAGCCGAAGCTCACCGAGCGGTCGACGACGGCGAAGCCCTTCACCCCCGCGAGCGCCTCCTTCACGCGCTCCGCCGGGAAGGGGCGGGTGAAGCGCAGCTTTACAAGCCCCAGCCTCACGCCCGCGGCGCGCAGCTCGTCGACCAGGTCGCGGGCGGCGCCGCAGGCGCTGCCCAGAGTGACTATGGCGAGGTCCGCGCCCTCCATGCGGTAGCTCTCGACGCAGCCGCCGTAGCTGCGGCCGAAGGCGGCGGCGAATTTGGCGTCCACCTCGTCTATGACCGCGAGGGCGGCCCTCATGCTCTCGAGGTGGTCGCGGCGGTATTTCATCAGCAGCTCGCCCGGCGTCATGGGGTCGAGGGCCTGCGGCGTGCGCGGGTCGAGCTTCGCGGGGAGGCTGTACGGCGGCAGGAAGGCGTCCGCCTCCGCCTGGGAGGGGATCTCCACGCGCTCGACGAGATGGCTCGAGTAGAAGCCGTCGTAGCAGACGTTGACGGGTATGAGCACCCGGGGGTCCTCCGTGAGCATATAGCCCTGGAGTATCATGTCCAGTATCTCCTGGTTCGTCTCGCAGAAGCACTGTATCCAGCCCGCCTCGCGCACGCTCATGGCGTCCTGCTGGCCGGACCAGATCGTCTCCGGCGAGGTCATCTCGCGCGTGGCGATGGCCATGACCATGGGCAGGCGCAGCGTGCTCATGCGGAAATATGGCTCGAACATGAGCGCGAGGCCCTGCGCGCTCGTGGCCGTGAAGACCCTGCCGCCCGCGGCGGCCGCGCCCTGCACCACACTCATGGCGCTGTGCTCGCTCTCGACCTGCACCATGCGCGCGTCGAGCTCGCCGGAGTACACCATGTCCGCCAGCTGCTCGACGACGGAGCTCTGCGGCGTTATGGGATAGGCGGCGCTGAGGTCGGGTCGGCAGAGCGCCGCTCCGAGCGCGGCGCACTTGTTGCCGGTAAGGGCTTTGACTTCGCTCATCTCACTTCACCTCCGCTTCCATCGTTATCGCCTGCTTGGGACACTCCGCGGCGCAGAGGCCGCAGCCCTTGCAGTAGTCGTATGAAATCAAAATCTGCTTCCCCTCGGCGTAGATGCTGCCCACGGGGCAGAGGCTGAGGCAGATGCCGCAGTTCACGCAGCGGTTCTTGTCCATGACCGGCCTCACCACGCGCCAGGCGGCCGTGTCGAGTATGTACATGCCCTGGTTCCCCAGCGGCGTCACGTGTCTCATAGCCATCCTCCTCACATCCTCACCGCGCCGTAGGCGGCCAGCGCCGCCGCGCGGTTATTTTCGCCGAACTCGGCGGCGATATTGGCAAAGAGCCGCTCCGCGTCCACAAGGCCCGTCACCCGCGCGAGCGCGCCGAGCATGGCGGTGTTGGGTATGCTGCGGCCTATCTCCCGCTGCGCTATGCCGGTGGCGTCCACCGCCACCGCCCTGCCGGTCTGGGGCGGCAGGCTCAGCTCCGAGGGGGCGCGGGTGCTGTTGACTATCACCGTGCCGCCCGGCTTGAGCCCCGCGCAGGTCGCGGGCAGGGCGAGCAGCGTCTCGTCGAGCACCACCAGCAGGTCGGGCTCATACACCTGCGTCCTGCGCCTTATCGGCTCCTCGCCGAGGCGCAGGAAGCCGAAGACCGGCGAGCCCTTGCGCTCCACGCCGAAGAAGGGGATGAACTGGCCGTAGTGCCCCGTCTCCACGGCGGTCTTCACAACGAGGTGGCTGGCCTTCACCAGCCCCTGTCCGCCGCGGCCGTGCAGCCTTATCTCTTGCATCTGCCTCACTCCTTTGCAATTTATACAAATTTTCAGCTCCGAATTTGTACATTTCCTCAGGCGAACGTCCCGGCGCTTGACGGAAGGGCAAGCGTTCGCTATAATAACACGCAGTTCGTTTTACGAACTCTCCTGAGTCATAAATAACACAGCGGGAGGGAAATGTCAAGGAGGTGCGCAATGGAGCAATACATCCTCAGCTCGCTCGACCACGCGCTGGAGGTGCTGGAGCTCTTTTTCGAGCGCGAGGAGCTGACGGCGACGGAGGCCTCGCGCGCGCTGGGCATCAGCCGCACGGCGGCCTTCCGCATACTCTGTACCCTCGAGGGGCGCGGCTTTGTCACGCGCGCGGCGGAGGGCGGCTGGCGTCTGGGCGTGAAGCTCTTCTCCCTCGGCCAGCTGGCGTCGCGGCGCATGGTGCTCAGCGGCGCGGTGCGCCCGCTGCTGGCGCGCGTGGCGGAGGAGACGGGCGAGACGGCCCACCTCGCGGTGACGGACGGGCCCTATCACATCGTCTTCGCCGACAAGGTGCTGGGGCGGCTCAATCTCAAGATGGACACCGCCCTCGGCGAGCGGCGCTGGGCGCACCAGACGGCGACCGGCAAGCTGCTGCTGAGCCTTCAGCCGCGCGAGAGCTGGGAGCAGTACGCCCGCGCCGCCGACTTCCGCGCGCTGACGCCCAACACCATAACCACGCCCGCGGCGCTCTTCGCCGAGCTGGAGGCGACCCGCTCGCGCCGCTGGGCGCTCGACGACGAGGAGGCCGAGGAGGGCCTGAGCTGCTGCGCCGTGCCGCTCATAGACCGCGCCGGGGCGGCCGTGGCCGCCATCAGCTGCTCGGGTCCCAGCACGCGCATGGCCCGCAACCGCGAGAGGGTGCTGCGCGCGCTGCGCGCCGCCGCCGCCGCGCTGCCGATTTAGGCTTGCCCGCGGCGCGGCTTTGTGGTAAAGTATCAGCGCACAGACCATACGCTGCCGCTTTGAGCCTGAGCGCCGCGCCGGACGCGGCGGGAGGGGGCGGGGGAAGGCGGTGAGAATCCGCCGCAACAGCCATTGCCGTGAGCCTCTGGCAAGCCGGAATGCCCGCCCGGCAGGGCGCGCGAGCACCCGCGCGCACTCGTGAGCTGCGACTAAAGTATAAGGAAGATGTGTAATGAACAAGACCGCAAAGCTATGCGCCCTGCTGCTGGCGCTCATCCTTGCCCTTTCTCTCGCCGCCTGCGGCGGGGCCCCCGCCGGGGATGACGTCTGGGCCGGCGCCGCGTACAGCGAGGACGCCGAGCTCGGCGAGGGCGCCGCGACCATATCCGTCGCCGTCACCGCCGAGGACAAGACCGTGACCCTCACCGTCCGCACGGACGCGGATAACCTGCGCGGCGCGCTCGAGCCGCTGGGCCTCATAGCCGGCGAGGAGAGCGAATTCGGCCTCTTTGTGAACTCCGTCAACGGCATCCCCGCCGACTATGAGGCCGACGGCTATTACTGGGCCATCTACGTGGACGGCGAATACGCCTCTACCGGCATAGACACAACGCCCGTGACCGACGGCGGCGAATACGCCCTTGTCCGCGAGGCCGCGTAAGCGGGGGCCGGACGTCCGCGAAATGGCGGTCTTCGCCATGTTCGGCGCGCTCATGTACGCCTCCAAGGAGATAATGGCGGTGCTGCCCAACATACATCTCCTGGGGATGTTCACGATGCTGCTGACCGTGGTCTACCGCTCGCGGGCGCTCTACCCCATCTATGTCTACGCCCTGCTCGAGGGCCTCACCTGGGGCTTCCCCACCTGGTGGCCGCCGCACCTCTATGTCTGGACGGTGCTCTGGGGCCTCACCATGCTCCTGCCGCGGAACATGCCGGACAGGGCCGCCATGATAGCCTACCCCGCCCTCTGCGCCCTGCACGGGCTGGCCTACGGCACGCTCTACGCGCCCTGGCAGGCGCTGGCCTTCGGCCTCAGCTGGGAGGGCATGCTGGCCTGGATAATCGCCGGCCTCCCCTTCGACGCCGTACACGCGGCGGGCAACCTCGCCGCCGGGCTGCTTATCCTGCCCTTCTCGCGGCTGCTGAGGCGGCTCAACCGCCGCATTGGCATAGAATAGAGAGCTCCCCGGCTCGTCAGGTCGAGTCGGGGAGTTTTTCGCGCTCTCTATACTTTTTGAACACGCGCTTGCGGTACACAATCAGCAGCACAACGGCGGAGACTGCCGCCGCGCCCACGGTGTCGATGAAGGCGTGCTGCTTTACGAGCACGGTGCTGGCCATGCAGAGCACGCAGAGGACGGTTATCACCGCGCGCATCCAGGGCTTGAAAATCTTCGAGTCGAAGCAGCAGGCGATGTCGCCCAGGCAGCCGAGCACGTGCATGCTGGGGAAGACGTTGGTGGGCGTGTCCGCCGCCCAAATAATGCTCATAATCCAGGTGCCGAGGCCGTCCACCTCCACGCCCTCGGGGCGCAGGTGCTGCCCGTTGGGCACCAGCACGTCGAAGACGAGCGTGCCGGTGAGGGTTATCATGAGGTAGTACATCCAGCGCTTGAAGGCCGCGCCGTCCTTTACCAGCGTGGGGACGCCCACGGCGGCGAAGAGCGGGTACCATATAATGTAGAAGACGGCGAAGCCGGGCACGAAGGGGATGCAGCCGTCCAGGGGCAGGTCCGTGACCCAGTAGCCGCTGGTCGGCGTGTTCTGCTCAATGATGAAGAAGGCCAGCACGTATACAGGGAAGTACAGCACGAGCCAGACATATTTGTTCTCGCGCGCGAAATCGGCGGCGATTTTGAAAGCTCTGCGAATTATCTAGCTCACTCCTTGAGGGTTCTTCCTGGGTATGGTACAATGCTTATATCAACAGCGAATCAATGGTGATGCAAATGTCAAAGCTGATACGCGGCCGCTTCGCCCCCAGCCCCAGCGGGCGGCTGCACCTGGGAAATATGGCCTCCAGCCTGCTCGCCTGGCTCGACACGCGCCATCTGGGCGGGGAGATTATCTTCCGCCTCGAGGACCTCGACCCGGAGCGCAGCTACATGGATTACGCGCGCCTTATGGCGGAGGACCTGCGCTGGCTGGGCCTCGACTGGGACGCGGGCTGGCCGGAGGACGCGGGCTATTCGCAGGGGGAGCGGGGCGAATACTACGCCGCCGCCTTTGACGAGCTCTCGCGCCGCGGCCTCATATACCGCTGCTGGTGCTCGCGCGCGGAGCGCCTGGCCGCAAGCGCGCCCCATCCCGGCGAGGAGCATCCGGGCAGCTGCGCCTGCCGCGGCCTCGCGGGAAAAGCGCTCGCGGAGCGCGAGCGCGGCGCGCGGCCGCCCGCCTATAAGTGCATGGCGCCGGATGAGACGCTGACCATTATAGACGCACATCTCGGTGAATTCAAGCAGAATCTCGCGCGGGAGGGCGGGGATTTCATCGTGCGCCGCTCGGACGGCGTCTGGGCCTATCAGCTGGCCGTGAGCGTGGACGACATGCTCATGGGCGTCAATCGCGTGGTGAGGGCCGCCGACCTGCTCTCCAGCGCGCCGCGGCAGAGCTGGCTCATAGAGACGCTCGGCGGCACGGCGCCGGAGTACGCCCACGCCCCTCTCCTCACCGCGCCCGACGGGCGCAAGCTCTCCAAGCGCGACGGCGACCTCAACATGGCCGAGCTGCGCCGGCTCTATACGCCGCAGGAGCTGACCGGCCGCCTCGCCTTCCTCTGCGGGCTCATCGAGAGGCCCGAGCCGGTGGAGCCGGCGGAGCTCGTCGGTGGCTTCGACTGGGCAAAGGTGCCCGCCGGGCCCATAGACATCAGCGGCGTGTTCTGAAACTAAAGCCCCCGGCAGAGCGCCGGGCCCGGTGCAGCCCCTCCGGCCTCGCACCGGGAACTGCCGCGTCCCTTGGCTCCCCTGTAAGAGGAGCCGGCGCGCCGCGCAGCGGCGTGACTTAGGGGTTGAGGGCCGGGATGTATGCGCCCTTTACTTCCTCCGCTTCTTTTTCACCTGCCCGGCGTGACGGCCGGGCTTTTTTATGCCCCTTATGCTCGCGGCGAGGCGGTCCTCTGCCATGCTGACGGCCTTGAGGACGGGCCAGGCCAGGAGCACGAAGACTATCAGCACCAGCGTGCCGCCTATATCCACGTTGGTGAGCGAGAAGAGCCCGGGCACGAAGATGATGCAGGCGGCGAAGGCGGCTATCAGCACCGCCATGAGCGCCTTGTGCAGCAGGTTATACGGTATGCACATGCGGTGTACGACCAGCAGGCCGACGATGCTCATGACCATGGTGCAGACCGTGCCCATCATGCCCTCGCCTATCTCAAAGACGGTGCAGAAGAGCACGACGCCGAGTATCAGCAGGAAGTCCGTCAGCCCGCCCGGGAAGGCGTGGTATATCACGTTGGGCAGGAAGCGGCCCCTGATGCGGTTCCTGTTCGGCTCCATGGCGAGCACGAAGCTGGGTATGCCGATGGTCACGGTGGAGATGAGGCTCATCTGCGCGCTGGTTACCGGGAAGGGCAGGGTGAAGATGAGCGAGACTATGGCGAAAGTGAGGCTGAAGATGTTCTTCGTGAGATAGAGCGCCGCGGAGCGCTCTATGTTGTTTATGACGCGGCGACCCTCGGCGACGACGCTGGGCATGGTGGCGAAGTTGTTCTCCAGCAGCACTATGTGGCTCACCTGGCTGGCGGCGTCGGAGCCGGAGGCCATGGCTATGGAGCAGTCGGCCTCCTTGAGCGCGAGCACGTCGTTTACGCCGTCGCCGGTCATGGCGACCGTGTGGCCGTGGGACTTCAGCGCGCGGACGAATTTGCGCTTCTGGTCGGGCGTCACGCGGCCGAAGACGTTGTAATTCTCAATCGCCCCGGCTATGTCCTCGTCGGTTTTGAGCGTTCGCGCGTCGACGTACCTCTCCGCGCCCGCGATGCCGGCGCGCTTGGCGACCTCGCTGACGGCGAGGGCGTTGTCCCCGGAGATGACCTTGACGGCCACGCCCTGCTCGGCGAAGTATTTGAAGGTATCGGGCGCCTCGGCGCGTATCTTGTTCGCCAGCAGTATGAGCGCGAGGGGCATCAGCTCCGCCGTGGGCCGCTCGTCGTCCAGCGACCCGTCGTAGAGCGCGAGCAGCAGCACTCGGCAGCCCTTGGCGGAGTAGGCGTCTATCCTGTCGGCGTACTCCCCGTAGCGCTCGCCGAGGAGCACGTCCGGCGCGCCGAGCAGGTAGGTCTCATCGGCGTGGAAGGAGACGCCGCCGTACTTCTTCGCGCTCGTGAAGGGCAGGGCCTTTATGGCCTTCTGATGCACCTCGCCGGTGAAGTAGCGGCGCAGGGCGGCCATGGTGTCGTTATCCGCGCTCATGGCGGCGACGTAGTCGGCCATGATGAGGCGGATGTCGCTCTCTATGTAGCGCTTGGGGCAGAGCTCGACGACGTCCTCGACGGTCATTTTGTTCTCCGTCACCGTGCCGGTCTTGTCCACGCAGAGCACGTCCACGCGCGCGAGAGTCTCGATGCAGCCCATGTCGTGGACGAGGGTCTTCTTCTGCGCGAGGCGCACGACGCCGGCGACGAGGGCCAGGCTGGTGAGCAGGTAGAGCCCCTCGGGTATCATGCCGACGAGGCTCGCCACCGTGGCGACGACGCCGTCGGGCACGCTGCGGCCCAGCCATGCTATCTCCTTTATGCCCATGAGCACGCCGAGGGGGATGATGATTATGCCGATAATCTGCACCAGTCGGGTGAGCGAGCGCATCATCTCGCCCTGCTTTGGGCCCTTCCCGGCCTTGGCCTCGAGCGTAAGGCGGTTTGCGTAGCTGTCCGCGCCGACCTTGGTCAGCCTCGCGCGGCAGACGCCGGAGACGACGAAGGAGCCCGAGAGCAGCTCCGCTCCAGGCGTCTTTTTTATCTCGTCCGCCTCGCCGGTTATGAGCGCCTCGTTGACGGCGCACTCGCCGGAGACGACCACGGCGTCGGCGAATATCTGGCTGCCGGCGGAGAAGACGACGATGTCGTCGCGCACCATGAGCCGCGTCTCTATCGTCCGCTCGCGCCCGTCGCGCACGACGGTGCCGCGCGGCTCGGTCAAAAGCGTGAGCTTGTCGAGCGTGGCC
>CALWYR010000073.1 GCA_944385805.1 uncultured Oscillospiraceae bacterium | reverse complement strand
TGCGGTCGACGAACTCCTGGGGCGTGCAGCCGGCCTCCCTGGCCTTCTCCTCTATCTTCTGGCCGTGCTCGTCGGTGCCGGTGAGGAACATGACGTCATAGCCGCACATGCGCTTGTAGCGCGCTATGGTGTCCGTCGCGACCGTGCAGTAGGTGTGGCCTATGTGCAGCTTGTCCGACGGGTAATAGATGGGTGTGGTGATATAGAATGTGCCTTTCTCGCTCATTGCGATTCCTCCGTTATCCTTGCCCTGCCGGGTTTGACTTTTTAACTTTTAAATAGTATAACATTTGCCGCCGTTCGTCAAGCACAAGCAGCTAATTATTGCCTCCCAGGCCGAAGAGGCGGCGCGCGTTTTCACTGGTGACGCGGGCGAGCTCCTCCGTGCCCATGCCCTTTATCTCGGCCACGCGGCGCGCAATATATTCAAGCTTGGCCGAGTCGTTGCGCTTCCCGCGGAAGGGCTCGGGCGGGAGATAGGGGCTGTCCGTCTCCAGCAGGATGCGCTCTGGCGGCGTGACCGAGAGCACCTCGGCGGCGCGGCGCGAATTCTTATAGGTCACGGGCCCGTCAAAGCCCAGATACCAGCCCAGGGCCAGCAGCTCCTCGGCCATCTCGCGCGAGCCGGAGTAGCAGTGGAAGACGCCGCGCAGGCCGGGATAGCGCTTTACCGCGGCGAGGGTGTCGGCGTGGGCCTCGCGGTCGTGGATGATGACGGGCTTATCCAGCTCGAGCGCCAGCTCCAGCTGGCTTACAAGCATCTCGTACATGCGCTCCTTGTGCTCCCTGTCCCAGTAGTAGTCGAGCCCTATCTCGCCAATCGCGACGCACTTTGGGTGCGCGGCCAGCTCCCGCACCAGGCCGAGGGAGTACATGTCCCAGCTCTCCCACTCCTGCGGCTGCCAGCCCACGGCGGCGTATACAAAGCTGTAGCGCTCCGCCAGCTCTATGGCCGCGCGCGAGCTGGGCCCGTCGCAGCCGGGGTCTATTATTATATCCACTCCGCTCGCGGGCATGGCGGAGAGCACCGCGTCGCGGTCAGAGTCGAACTTATGGCTGTCATAGTGCGCGTGGGTATCGATGTACATGCTCTCACCTCCCGACAATTAAAGCACAATTTCCGCCCGAACGCAAGCAAAGCCTGTTGCGCGCGAGGCGGAGGCTGTGGTAATATATGTGCATGAAAAAGCTCGCTTACCGTCTTACGGACATCTACATAAGCGCCATGCTGCTCGTCTTCCCGCTCTGGACGGGCTTCGACGGCTACGCCAACATCACGGCCTGGAAGTTCCGGCTCTACGCCGCGCTGACCCTGCTCTGGGCGGCGGCGGTCACCATTGCCGCCATAGCCGGACGCGCGAGGGTCAGGCTGCCGCTGCCCTTCGCGCTCTGCCTGGGGCTCTATCTGCTCTGGGCCGGAGTGTGCTGTCTCGCCTCGCCCTTTGAGCTGACGCCGATGGGCTGGCAGTATAACGGCCTCGCGCCGCTCGCGCTCTACGCGCTCACCGCGCTGGGCTGCGCCGCCTTCGGGGTCATGCGGGAACGTTATGTCTACCTGCTTTCCGTCTCCGTGACGCTCTGCTGCGCGCTTGCGCTCATACAGCTGACGGGGGCAAACCCCTTCGGCCTCTATCCCGAGGGCCTCAACTACTATGACTCCGGCGTCTGGTACAGCGGCTCCTTCCTGGGTACGCTGGGCAATACCAACCTGCTGGGGGCCTTCCTCTGCCTGGCCAGCCCGCTGATTGGCTTTTACGCCGTGGAAAAGGGCGGCAAACGCCTCTGGCTGCTGATACCCGCCGTGCTGGGCGTTGTCACAATAGCGCTCTCGAAGTCGGAGGCCGGGCTGGTTGGCGCGGCCGCGGGCGTTTTCGTGGGTATACCGTATTATGTCTACAAGCGCGGCCGCGGCCGCGCCGCCGTCATTGTCCTCGCCGCCGAGTGCGCGCTTGGACTGGCCGCGCTGGCGGCCGTCTATTTCCTCGCGCCCGCCTCCGGGACGCTCCACGAGCTCAGCGAGCTGCTGCACGGGCGCGTCGACGGCAGCTTTGGCTCCCACCGCGTGGCTATATGGGGCGAGGCGCTGCGCCTCTTCGGCGAGAGGCCGCTGCTGGGCGGCGGGCCCGGCAGCTTCGGCCTGCGCTCGACGCTGGAGTTCAGCCGCTATGTGAGCGAGTCCGGCCTCACCATGCACACCCGCGCCGACAACGCGCACTGCGAGCTGCTCACCGCCCTCACCGAGCTCGGCGTCCCCGGCGCGCTGCTCTGGCTGGGCCTCTGGGCCGCGGCGCTGGCGGCGGGCTTCAGGCGGCACGGCGCGCTGGCGCTCGCGCTGCTCTCCTATCTGGCGCAGAGCTTCTTCGGCATCGGCAGCTGCTTTGTCCTCCCGCTGGTCTATATGCTGCTGGGCCTCGCCGCGGCGGAGCCCGCCGGCGGGGAGAGGAAGCGCGCCGGCCGCGGGCGCTTGACATTGCGCGCGTTTTGCGGCAAAATAGGTCGGGGAGGCGAGAACGATGACGGACGCTGAGCTCCAATTCTTTATGGGACATGAGCGGGCGCTGCCTATCTATGCGGCGCTGCGCGCGCTGGTGCTGGGACGCTGGCCGGAGACGGAGATCCGCGTCGCCAAAACGCAGATAAGCTTCAGGGCCCGCTACGGCTTCGCCTTTGTCTCCACACGGCGCATGGGCCGCGCCTGCCCCGAGGTCTTCATCGTCGTCAGCTTCGGCCTGGGCAGGGAGCTGAAGTCACCGCGCGTTTTCGCCGCCAGCGAGCCCTATCCCAACCGCTGGACGCACCACGTGATAGCCGCGGGCCCGGAGGAGATAGACGGCGAGCTCATGGCCTGGCTCGGCGAGGCTCACGACTTCGCGCTGAGCAAATAATATCTCCGCCCCGGCGGAGTGCGCGCGGCGTCCCGCCGCGTATCCGGGATCAGCCCCATGGAGGTTTTTATGGCTGCTTTACTGTTGTTTCTGCGCGGCGTCGGCATGGTCGTCGGCGGGGCGCTCATCTGGATAGTGTTCGCGCTGGTGCCGCCCTGGCTCTGCGGCTTCGCGCTCTGCCGGCACAACGCCTGGTGGACCCCGGCCGACCGCGTCAGGGCATATATCAGCATCGGCAGCGAGCGCCTGGCGCGGCTGCTCGTGCCCGAGTACATCGGCTGGAACAGCTATATCCGCACGCCCATCTTCTTCAACCGCTACACGATGAACAAGTACCCGGAGCGCCTCAGCCTGCTGGGCCTGCTCAACTATATAGTCACTTCAGTCACCACGCTCGGCTACTGGTACTGTGTGACGGACTTCCTCTTCCTGCGCTTCATTGACCCCAACTGGGCGCTCTGGGCGCTCTTCGCCCTCGTGGGCGAGGCTGTCGTCTTCTTCGCCCTCTCCAACTGGAATACGGCCGGACGCCGCGACCCGGCCATCGTCATAACCCGCCAGGGCATGAGGCAGATACGCGCGGCAAAGAGGGTCAAGCGCCGCCTCAGGAGGAAGGGCAGGAATGTCCGCTGAGGCAATCAGCGCGCGCCTGCGCGCGCTCGCGGATGAGGAGTACCGCGCCTTCCAGGCCGGGCTCATCCCCACTCTCGACCCGCACAGGATAATCGGCGTCCGTATGCCAAAGCTGCGCGCCCTGGAGCGCGAGCTGCGCGGCACAGCTGAAGCAGCGGATTTTATGTCTACCTTGCCGCACGAGTACTACGACGAGAACTGCCTGCACGGGCTCCTCGTCAACTCGCTGCGCGGCTATGAGCAGACGCTCGCGGAGCTGGAGCGCTTCCTGCCATGGGTCGACAACTGGGCGGTGTGCGACCTGCTGCGGCCCGCCAGCTTCAAAAAGCGCCCGGACGGCCTGCTGGACGAGGTGAAGGGCTGGATAGCGGGCGGCGAGACCTATACCGTGCGCTTCGGCATCGGTGTGCTGCTGAACTTCTACCTTGGCGAGGGCTTTGAGCCCGACTTGCTCGAACTGGCGGCCTCGGCCTGCTGTGATGAATATTATGTAAACATGATGGCGGCCTGGTATTTCGCGACCGCCCTGGCGAAGCAGCCGGAGGCGGCCCTGCCCTGGCTGACCGGACGCCGCCTCCCGCGCTGGGTACACAACAAGACTATCCGGAAGGCCGTCGAATCCTACCGCGTCCCGGAGGAGCTGAAGCTCCTGCTCAGGGGCCTGAGGGAGAGGTAAACGGACGCCCCCGCCCCGCGGGGGATTTTTTCTCTGCCTTTGCGCCGCCCAAACCCGGGCCGGGCGGAAATCCGGGCCAAGCCCGATACAAAAGGAGCCACGGCAATGCGCTACGTCGTCTTCGACACGGAAACCCCAAACTCCCGCAATGACCGAATGAGCCAGATCGGCGTCTGCCTGGTCGAGGACGGGGAAATACTGCTCACGCACAGCTGGCTCGTCAACCCCGAGTGCGGGTTTGACGCCTTCAACGTCATGCTCACGGGCATTACGCCGGAGATGGCCTCGGCCGCGCCCTGCTTCGGCGAGCTCTGGGAGCTGACGCTCTCGCGGCTCTTCGCTGAGGGCGTGCTGGTCGCGCACAACGCGCCCTTCGACATGGGCGTGCTGGCCAAGTGCCTGGCCGCCTACGGCATCCGCTGGCGGCGCGAGGCTCGGTACATAGACACGGTGCGCATGGCGCGCCGCGCCTTCCCGGCCATGCCCAACCACAAGCTCGACACGCTCGCGTATCACCTTGGGCTGGAGCTGGAGCACCACGACGCGGGCAGCGACGCCTTCGCCTGCGCGCAGATACTCCTCGAGTGCGTCAGGCGCGGCGAGCGCCCGGCGGATTTCGAGCGCGGCTATGATCTGCTCGCGCGCAGGACTCTGCAATGCGCGCGCTGAGGCCCGAAGACTCGCTCTTCGTCCCGCTCTGGTGCCGGGCGAGGTGCGCGATTGAATACCCCGGCCTCGGCGTGGGCGCGGAGGACGCCGCGCTGCTGCGCCGCGTGCGGGCCGACTTCTCGGCGGCGCGGCGGAGCGACTGCGCGCTCTACGCCCTGCGCGAGCTGCTGCTGGCGCGCTCCGCCCGTGCCGCGCTCGCCGAAGCGCCCGGCCTCGCCGTCGCCGACCTGGGCTGCGGGCTAGATACGCTGCCGCGCCGCCTGGGAGGGGAGGGGACGCTTAGATATTATGTAGACTTACCCGAGGCCGTCTCGCTGCGCGCGTCCCTGCTGCCGCCGGCGGCGGGGGATAGCTATATCGCGGCGGATCTGCGCTCGGGCCTGCCGGAAGGCATCACCGCCCCCGAGGGCGTGATCTTCCTCATGGGCGGATTATTATGTCACCTTGGTACAGAGGCCGCCCTGGCCCTGCTCGCGGACATCGCCCGGCGCTTCCCGGGGGCCTACCTGGCTTTTGACGGGCTGGGGGCGAATTACCGCGGCCTCGCGCGGCTGCCCGGGGAGGGGGCGCTGCGCTCGGCCGGCCTCGCTTCGCTCGTGCGCGTGCGGTCGCTGCCGCCGGAGCTCGCCGCCCTGCCGCCGGCGGAGCGCGTGAAGCTGGCCGCGCTGCTGCGCACGGCGCTGCGGTTCTATGTGGGGCGCTGCGGAGCATAGGCTCTTGGGGGTGGTTTGATGGGCTGTCTCTTCTCGGAGCTCAGGAGCAAGGAGGTCATCGACCTCAAGAGCGGGCTGCGGCTCGGCTATGTCTGCGACGCGGAGTTCGACCCCTGTTCGGGCCAGCTCTGCGCCCTCATCGTGCCCGGCGCGGGCCGGGCGGGCGGGCTTCTCGGCCGCGAGGACGACTACGTCGTGCCCTGGGGCTGCATCACCAGGCTGGGCGACGACATCATACTCGTCGACCTGCCCGAGAGCCCGGCGCGGCGCAGGCGCGAAAAGCGGCCGTTCCTTTACTGAACTGCGCTTGACAATCGGAGGTATAAGTGATATTATACCCGGGAAAAAGGCTGTGACGGAGTTCGCGCGCCGCGTTGGCCGCCGTGCAGAGAGGACGCTCGCTCAGGGCTGCGAGGGCGTCCCGACGGGGATGGCGCGTTACCGCTCCCGAGCCGGCATGGGGAAAACGGAGCGCGGGGGCGCAATACGACGTCAGCTGACCGTGAGTATCCTTGCCCGTGTGGCCGCGTTAAGGCCGCTTGAGTTAAAACTCAGGGTGGAACCGTGCATTTACTGCACCCCTGGCGTCAGCTGGGGGTGCTTTTCATTTCAATGGAGGCATCAAAATGGACGAGAAGAAAAACCAGTACACCTTTGAAAACAAGGAATACCGCGACACCTACCGCCACTCCGCCAGCCACGTCCTCGCCCAGGCGGTCAAGCGCCTGTACCCCGAGAGCAAGCTCGCCATCGGCCCAGCTATCGAGAACGGCTTCTACTACGACATCGACTCCGACGTCACCTTCACCCCCGAGGTGCTGGAGAAGATAGAGGCCGAGATGCGCAAGATATGCAAGGAGAAGCTGCCCATAGAGCGCTTCGAGCTGCCGCGCGCGGAGGCCATCAAGTTCATGGCCGACAGGGACGAGCCCTATAAGGTCGAGCTTATCCGCGACCTGCCCGAGGACGCCGTCATCAGCTTCTACAAGCAGGGCGAGTTCACCGACCTCTGCGCCGGCCCGCACCTCGACTCCACCGGCCGCATAAAGGGCAACGCGATAAAGCTCATGAACTGCACCGGCGCTTACTGGCGCGGCGACTCCAGCAAAAAGATGCTCCAGCGCATCTACGGCACCTGCTTCATGAAGAAGGACGAGCTCGACGAGTACCTCGCCCGCCTCGAGGAGGCGAAGAAGCGCGACCACCGCAGGCTGGGCCGCGAGCTGGGGCTCTTCATGATGAACGACGCCGGCCCGGGCTTCCCCTTCTTCCTGCCCAACGGCATGACGCTCAAGAACACGCTGATTGACTACTGGCGCGAGATACACAAGCGCTACGGCTACGTCGAGGTCTCCACCCCCGTGATACTCAACCGTTCCCTCTGGGAGCGCTCCGGCCACTGGGACCACTACAAGGACAACATGTACACCACCGTGATTGACGAGCAGGACTACGCGATAAAGCCCATGAACTGCCCCGGCGGCATGCTGGTGTACGAGAGCGAGCCGCACTCCTACCGCGACCTGCCGCTGCGCGTGGGCGAGCTGGGCCTTGTCCACCGCCACGAGCTGAGCGGCGCGCTGCACGGCCTCTTCCGCGTCCGCTGCTTCACGCAGGACGACGCGCACATCTTCATGACGCCCGAGCAGATGAAGGACGAGATCAAGGGTGTCGTCCGCCTCTTCGACGAGGTGTACTCCACCTTCGGCCTCAGCTATGAGATCGAGCTCTCCACCATGCCCGAGGACCACATTGGCACCGTCGAGCAGTGGGAGCACAACCAGGACATCCTCAAGGAAGCCATCACCGAGATGGGCAAGAGCTTCACCATCAACGAGGGCGACGGCGCCTTCTACGGCCCGAAGCTCGATTTCCACCTCGCCGACAGCCTGGGCCGCACCTGGCAGTGCGGCACGATCCAGCTCGACAGCCAGCTGCCCGAGCGCTTTGAGCTCGAGTACGTGGGCGAGGACGGCGCCAAGCACCGCCCGGTCATGATCCACCGCGTCGTGCTCGGCAGCATCGAGCGCTTCATCGGCGTCATCACCGAGCACTTCGGCGGCGCCTTCCCCACCTGGCTCGCCCCCGTGCAGGTCAAGGTCATGCCCATAACCGACCGCAGCCGCGACTACGCCCAGGGCGTGGCCGACGAGCTCAACGCCCACGGCATCCGCGTCGAGTGCGACTTCCGCAACGAGAAGATCGGCTACAAGATCCGCGAGGCCCAGAGCAAAAAGATACCCTACATGCTTGTCATAGGCGACAAGGAGGCCGAGAACGCCACCGTCTCCGTGCGCACCCGCTCCGGCGGCGACAAGGGCGCCGTCAGCCTGGACAAGTTCCTTGCCGATATCACCGAGGAGATAAAGAGCCGCTCGCTCAGCCTCTCCGAATGACTGAAAGGAGTTAGTTTACGATGAAAAAGTTCCTCTGCGCGGTCCTCGCGCTCTGCATGGTGCTGGCCCTGGCCGCCTGCGGCAGCGGCTCGACCGAGCCCAGCGCCCAGCCCACCGACGACGGCACCCACGTCAACCCCGGCGGAGTCACGCCCGAGGACCTCATGGTCACCCCCGAGCCCACGCCCACGCCCGACCCCGAGCCCATCACCACCCTCGCCATCAACGGCATCAGCATAGTGCGCGACAGCCAGGTCGGCCTGCTGGGCTACACCGGCTTTGAATACGCCGACGGCGTGCTCACCGTCAGCGACACCACCGTGCAGGGCAGCGACCCCGTCATATACTTCGAGGGCGGCGACCTCGAGATAGTCGTCACCGGCAGCGTCACCTTCGCCACCAGCGGCGCGGCCTGCATCGAGTGCGGCGACGGCTCCAACGTCACCATAAGCGGCGACGGCACGATCAACCTCAGCGCCACCGACGCCGCTGCCATAGACATGGACGGCAGCCTCAGCGTGGGCTGCGCCCTCAACGCCACCGGCGCCCCCGCCTGCAGCGCGGCCGACGTCAGCGCCGCCGCCGGACACAGCGTGACGGCGAACGACGAGACCACGCTCACCGTGGCCTGAGAGACAGAGGCTTGCAAGCTCAATAACGCTAATGTGCTCAAGGGCGCTTTCTTTTGCAGCCGCAAAAGAAAGCGCCCTTGAGTTTTTTGTTCCGCGGTATTTAAAAGCCGGCGCGGAGGCCGCGGCCCGGCTCCCTGAGCGGGCCCGCGGGGCCGCGCGCTTACGCCGCCGGGGCGGCCTCCGGCGTAGGGTCGGGGCTTGGCGGCGTTATATCGGCGAGGGGCGAGCTGTAGTCGGCCCAGGGGATGGTATAGGTGTCGGGCAGGCGCTTTACGCTGAGGGTATCGCCGCCGAAGCTCATGGAGTAGAGCGCGCCGGAGTCGGAGCGGGTGTTGTGGAGCCCGGCGGAGCCGCTGTCGGCGTAGACATAGAGCGGCGTGCCCTTTTCATCCACGCGCAGGACGTATTCCGCCGTGTGTATATAATACTCCTCGTCCTGGGTTATCTCGACGACGTACACGTCGTACTGCCCGCCGCCGCAGCGAAGGAGCCGCAGCCCGCCCAGGCCGGCGTGCTCGCAGGAGGCCTCGAAGGGTATGGTGAGCGTCCTGCCGTCGGGATGCGTGACGTCCAGGGTCATGGAAATGCCGTCCCCGGCGAAGCGCGGCTCCCAGAGCGTGCCGTCGGCGAGGCGGTAGGCCTCGGAGCGCTCGGGCGCGGCGTCGGGGTTTTCGAGGTCGAAGGCCCAGTAACACCCGCCCTCCTCGACATAGAGCTCGCCGCCGTTCCCGGTCAGGCTCGCGACGGCCTCGCTGCTCAGTTTTTCCATGAAGGGGAGGCTCCGCGCCTTCCCCTCCGGGTCGACGGCGGCGAAGGCGGGCAGACGGCTCTCCTGCCCGACGCCGAATATGTACACGCTCCCGCCCTCGGCAGCCATGTGTATGGCGTAGAGGCCGGTGACGTCGAGGTCAATCCGCCGCGCGAGCTCGCCGCCGGAGTAGACATAGCCGCTGTTGTCGGCGGTGTTGAGGATGTATATATCCCCGCCGTCCAAGTCGAAGTCCGCCGGGCCCATGGTCTGGCCGCCGGCGTCGGTATAGGCGGGCATGAGCTCCTCGTCCGTCAAGTCCTCCTCGCTCACCCACTCGACGGGCAGCTCGAGGACGGTTTCGGCGGCGGCGATCTCGCTGGGCGGCCAGGGCGCTTCGCTCGGCTCCGCGGGCGTCTCCTCGGGCGGCTCGCTCGTCGCGGGCGGCGACGATTCCGGTGTCTCCGCCGGCGTCCCGCTCACGCCGCAGGCGGCGAGCGCGAGGAAGGCCAGGGCCAGTATTACGCAGAGAAGCTTTTTCATCTTATCCCTCCTTTTTTGATAAGACGCATTTTCTGTTAAAATGTTGCGGCATAAGGCAAAACGCCCCTGAAAATTCAGAGGCGTTTTGGTTTACATAATCAGCCCAGCTCCTTCAGGGAGCCTTCGAGGTTGGCAATCAGGGCCTTGGCCTTCTCCGCCCGCTCGCGCTCGGCGTTGACGACGGCCTCGGGCGCGCGGGAGACGAAGTTCTCGTTGGCGAGCTTCTTCTCCTGGGCGGCGAGCTGGCCGCGGGCCTTTTCGAGCTCCTTCGTGAGCCTGGCGCGCTCGGCCTCGAGGTCGACGAGCTCGGCCATGGGCATGAAGAGCCTGGCGGAGTGCGTCGTGACGGCGACCATGCCGGCGGCGGGCTCGTAGTCCGCGCCCGTCACCTCTACCTCGCTCGCGCCCGCGAGGCGCTCAAAGTAGGGCGCTCCGGCGGTGAAGGTGTCCGCCTCCGCGGTGGAGACGATGAGCTTGGCCTTGCGGCTGGGCGGGACGTTCATGTCCGCGCGGCGGCTGCGGACGGCGCGGATGGCGTCCATGACCAGCTCGAAGCTCCGCTCCTCGGCCGGGAAGTCCAGCGCCGGGTCGTACTTCGGGTAGGGCGCGATGATGAGCGCCTCGCACTCGTGCGGCAGGGCCTGGTAAATCTCTTCGGTGATGTAGGGCATGAAGGGGTGGAGCAGCTCGAGTATGCGCGTGAGCGTATAGAGCAGGACGCGCTCGGCGTTCTCCTTCGCGGCGGCGTCGGAGCCGCTCAGGCGGGACTTCGTGAGCTCGATGTACCAGTCGCAGAAGGTGTCCCAGATGAAGTCGTAAATCTTCTGCGCGGCGATGCCGAGCTCGTATTTGTCGAGGTTCTCGCGCACCTCCTTGACGAGGGTGTTGAGCTTGCTGAGCACCCACTTGTCGGGCAGCTCGAGGGCATCCGGCAGCCTGTTGTCCTCAATCGTGAGGTTCATCATCACGAAGCGGCTGGCGTTCCAGAGCTTGTTGGCGAAGTTGCGCATGGCCTCGCAGCGCTCGACATAGAAGCGCATGTCGTTGCCGGGGCTGTTGCCGGTGATGATGTTGAAGCGCAGGGCGTCCGCGCCGAAGCGCTCTATCATCTCGATGGGATCGACGCCGTTGCCAGCGGACTTCGACATCTTCTTGCCCTGCGGGTCGCGGATGAGGCCGTGAATGAGCACGGTGTGGAAGGGCGGCTTGCCGGTCTGCTCGCAGGCGGAGAAAATCATGCGCGCCACCCAGAAGAAGATGATGTCGTAGCCCGTGACGAGCACGTCCGTGGGGTAGAAGTACCTGAGGTCCTCGGTGTCGTCCGGCCAGCCGAGCGTGGAGAAGGGCCAGAGCGCGCTCGAAAACCAGGTGTCCAGCACGTCGGGGTCCTGCTCGATATTCCTGCTGCGGCAGGCCTCGCACTCGGTGGCGTCCTCGCGCGAGACGGTCATGTGGCCGCAATCCCTGCAGTACCAGGCCGGTATGCGGTGGCCCCACCAGAGCTGGCGGGAGATGCACCAGTCGCGCACGTTGTGCATCCAGTTGAGATAGATCTTGGAAAAGCGCTCGGGCACGAACCTGACCTCGCCGTCCTCGACGACCTTGATGGCCGGCCCGGCGAGGGGCTGCATCTTCACGAACCACTGCTCGCTCGACAT
>CALWYR010000072.1 GCA_944385805.1 uncultured Oscillospiraceae bacterium | reverse complement strand
AGAACCAGGTATCGAGCACGTCGGGGTCCTGCTCGATATTCTTGCTGTGGCAGCACTCGCATTCGGTGGCGTCCTCGCGGGAGACAGTCATGTGGCCGCAGTCCTTGCAGTACCAGGCCGGGATACGGTGGCCCCACCAGAGCTGGCGGGAAATGCACCAGTCGCGGACGTTGTGCATCCAGTTGAGGTAAGTCTTGGAGAAGCGCTCGGGGACGAACTTTATCTCGCCGTCCTCGACGACGCGGATGGCCTCCTTGGCCAGGGGCTCCATCTTGACGAACCACTGCTCGCTGCTCATGGGCTCGACGTCGTTGTGGCAGCGGTAGCAGGTGCCGACGTTGTGGCTGTACTCCTCGACTTTGACAAGGTAGCCCTCTTTCTCGAGGTCCTCGACTATGGCCTTGCGGCACTCGTAGCGGTCCATGCCGTTGTACTTGCCGCCGTTTATAATCTTGGCGTTCTCGTCGAGGATAAGTATCTCCTCGAGGCCGTGGCGCTGGGCGACTTCAAAGTCGTTCGGGTCGTGGCAGGGCGTCATCTTGACGCAGCCGGTACCGAAGTCCATCTCGACGTATTCGTCGGCAACAATGGGTATCTCACGGCCCACAAGCGGCAGGATGCAGGTCTTGCCGACGATGTCCTTGTAGCGCTCGTCGTCGGGGTTGACAGCCACGCCGGTGTCGCCGAGCATGGTCTCGGGACGGGTGGTGGCGATGATGAGGTCTCCGCTGCCGTCAGAGAGCGGGGAGCGCACGTGCCAGAGGTGACCGGGCTTCTCTATATACTCGACCTCGGCGTCGGAGAGCGCGGTCGTGTAGTGCGGGCACCAGTTGATGATGCGGTGGCCCTTGTAGATGAGTCCCTTCTCGTACATGTGGACGAAGGTCTCGCGCACGGCCTTGGCGCAGGTGTCGTCCATGGTGAAGCGCTGGCGCTCCCAGTCGCAGGAGCAGCCGAGGGTCTTGAGCTGCTTTACGATGCGGTCGCCGTACTTGTTCTTCCAGGCCCAGACCTCGTCGAGGAAGCCCTCGCGGCCCAGGTCGAAGCGGGTCTTGCCCTCGTTGCGGAGCTTCTCCTCGACCTTTATCTGCGTGGCGATGCCGGCGTGGTCATAGCCGGGCAGCCAGAGCGTGGAATAGCCGTCCATGCGCTTGTAGCGCACGAGGATGTCCTGGATCGTCTCGTCAAAGGCGTGGCCCAGATGCAGCTGGCCCGTGACGTTCGGGGGCGGGATGACGATGGTGAAGGGCGTTTTCTCCGGGTCGCGCTCGGCGTGGAAGTAGTTGCCCTTGAGCCACATGTCGTAAATCTTGTGCTCGACCTCGTGCGGGTCGTAGACTTTCGGCAGCTCTTTCATGGCTTTCTCCTTTCAAATTGCTCCGGCAAAGCAAAAACGCCCCGGAGCGTGCTGCTCCAGGGCGCTTAAATAAGCGTGGTACCACCTGAATTCCATGCCTCGCGGCATGACACTCTTGGCTCTGTAACGGGAGCGCCCGGCGGGCCTACTGCAAGTTTCAGCCGCGCGGCTCGGGGCCGACCTTCAGCGCCGCCTCACGAGGGACTCGCACCTGACGCCCTCTCTCTTCGCATCGGCAAACGCCTCCTCCTGCCCGTCTTCGCCTTTTGACCTGTTGATTATATAGTATGCCGCCGCGATTGTCAAGCCTCAGGCTCGGCGCCCTCAGCCTCGTCGGGTATGCCCTGCTCGGCCAGCAGGCCCTTGATGGCCGTGCGCGTTATGAGGCTGACAAAGGTGATGGTCTTCTGCCGGTCAAAGGGGAAGCTCCCGCCGATGCAGTTGAGCAGCATGCCGCAGGTCGCCTCGGTGAGGAATTCGCACAGATATTCCCTGAGCCCGTCCGGCAGACGCCTGCGCGCGCGGCGCTCGCTCTTTTCCACCACCTGGTGCGTCAGCCCGTTGAGGCTGGCGAGGAAGAAATTCTCGAGCTCCACGCTGCCGAAGGCGTCGTAGGCGTTCTTGAGCATGGCGTGGTTCTCGCTCACGTAGTCGAGGGTGAAGCCGATAGCCTCCTCCGGCTCGTCCACGTTGTAATAGCCCTGAATTATCTTCACGGCCTCCTCTTCGAATATCCAGCGCAGCAGATCGTAGATGTCCTCAAAGTGGTAGTAAAAGGTCTTGCGGTTGACGCCGCAGTCGGCGACAATCTCGGTGACGGTTATCTTGGAAAGCGGTTTCCTCCGCATGAGCTTCTTGAGCGATTCCGCCAGCGCCCGCTTGGTCTTCATAGACGCTGCCTCGTACTTCATGGTGATTCCTCCAAGTCTTGCTTCCCGGCGGGAGCCCGGCTGCCCTCTCACGGGGCCGCGCCGCGGCGGCGCGGCAGGGGTATGGCTGCCCACAGGACATTATAGCCCCGCCCGCCGGACATGACAACGGTCAAATTGGGACATACGTCCGATATTGCCGGCTGAAAAAGAGATGAAATTTCTCTCAGGATGAGGTATTATATAGTGCAGAACAATTCATCCCGGAGGAGGTTTGCCATGAACTCGCTCTATCCCTGGAGGGTGTTCCTGCTCGTGGTCGAGCACGGGAGCTTCCGGCGCGCGGCCGACGCGCTGCAGGTTTCGCCCTCGGCCGTGAGCCATGTTATACTGAAGCTGGAGGAGGACTACGGCCTGCCGCTCTTCACGCGCAGCCGCAGCCAGCTGATGCTCACGGCCTGCGGCGAGCAGCTCCTGCCCGCCGCCCACGCGCTCATCAACAGCGCCGACGCCCTCGAGCAGCAGCTGCTGGGCCTGCGCGACGTCACGGCCGGCGCGGTGCGGGTGGCCGGCTTCAACAGCGCCTGCGCCATGTGGATGCCTGAGATACTGCGCCGCTTCAACGCCCGCTATCCCCAGGTGGACGTGACCGTCTACCAGCAGGGCGACGAGACGCTGCGACGCATGGTCGAGCGCGGGGACGTCGACCTCGCCTTCCTCTCCGAGGACATGGCCGAGGGCTGCGACTTCATGCCGCTGCACCGCACGCCCCTGGTCTGCCTGGCCCCGCGCGGCTACGTGCCCGTAAACGGCGGCTGCGTCACCGCCGCCGACCTCGAGGGCGCCGATATCATTCTCCAGGCCGACGGCTACGACACGGAGATACGCCGCTACCTCAACGTCAGCAACCTCAACTCCCGCGCGCTATGCCGCATGGAGGTGGACGCCACCTGCCACTCCTGGGTGGAGGAGGGGCTCGGCCTGTGCATAACGCCGGAGATGACCTTCCGCGCCAGCCCCAGGGACGTCTCCGTCTGGCCGGTTTCGCCCGCGGTCTACCGCGTTGTCGGCCTGGTGACCGTCTTCCCCGACTCGCTCACGCCCTCCGCGCGACGGATGCGCGAGACCATCGTTGACTATATGCGCGAGGCCGGGCTCGTAAACGTTGACAGTTGAGCATAATCTCATCATCGTGTGAGACAAAATGCGCTGGACTTCCTCTTTAATATAGCGTATCATTAAAGATAAGTGGAAGAAAGCGCCACGAATACCGCACAAGGGAGGAAGATCACAATGTCACGTTTTGCAAAGCGCATTGAGACCATGGACGGCGAGGTGCGCAAGCTCAAGGTGCTGACGGAATCATTGGTGAACGCCGGGATTATATCCTTCGCCGGCGGCGCCCCGGGCAAGGAGGCCTACCCCTTCGACCAGCTCCGGGAGATTGCCGACGAGGTGCTGCGCCCCGGTTATCTGGGCTATGAGTCGCTCAAATACGGCTCCGCCATCGGTATGCCGGAGCTGCGCGAGCAGATACGCGACGTGCTCCTCGCCCCGCGCGGGCTCAAGGCCGAGCTGGGGGAGATCATGGTCACCGCCGGCGGCATCCAGCCCATGAACCTGCTCAGCCAGCTCTTCATCGACCCGGGCGACTGCATCCTGGTGGAGAAGCCCTCCTTCGTCCACACCAGCATGATTTACAAGATGTTTGGCGCGCGGCTCGTCCCCTGCGAGATGGACGACGACGGGCTCGTGATGGAAGACGTGGAGGC
This sequence comes from uncultured Oscillospiraceae bacterium, assembly GCA_944385805.1. Lineage (GTDB taxonomy): Bacteria > Bacillota > Clostridia > Oscillospirales > Oscillospiraceae > Scatomorpha. The sequence goes on along the minus strand of CALWYR010000072.1, from coordinate 2,370 downwards.
GAAGATAAAGGAGTACAGCCCCAAGTTTATCTACACCGTGCCCACATTCCAGAACCCCACCGGCGTCACCATGTCGCTCGAGCGGCGCAAAAAGCTCGCCGGGCTCGCGGCGCAGTATGACGTCATCGTCGTCGAGGACGACCCCTACCGCGAGATACGCTACAGCGGCGAAACCCTGCCCTATATCAAGAGCTTCGACACCAGCGGCAACGTGGTTCTGGCCAACAGCTTCTCGAAGATATTCTCCCCCGGCGCGCGCCTGGGCTATATCGTGGCCGACCCGGCCATCATCGACAAGCTCTGCAACATCAAGCTCGGCACCGACACCTGCACCAACACCCTCGCCCAGTGCCTTGCGGCGGAATTCTTCCGCAGGGGCTATTACCCCGAGCACCTGCGCCGCCTCTGCGAGCTCTACCGCAGCCGCCGCGACGCCATGCTCAGGGCCATCGACGCCTCCTTCCCCGAGGGCACCAGGCACACCCTCCCCGACGGCGGATACTACACCTGGGTGGAGCTGCCCGCGTGCCTCAACGCCTCGGCCATGAAGGGCGAGATAGCCGAAAAGCTCAACATCTGCTACGGCGACGGCTCAATCTTCTACTCCGAGGGCACCGAGCCGGGCAGCGGCACCAACTGCATGAGGCTCAACTTCAGCGGCCCGGATGAGGAGACGATAGACACCTATATCCGCCGTCTGGGCGCATTCTTCTGCGAGAAAATGGAGGCGATAAAATGAAGAACAAGCTGCGTGAGGCGTACAAGGACGGCAGGCAGGTGGTGGGCACCTTCTTCAACATGGGCGACATGTCCTCCATGGAGTGCCTGGGCTACACCGGCATGGACTTTGTCATCATCGACACCGAGCACGGCCCCTATGACACCGAGCCGATGATGGATCTGATACGCGCGGCCGAGAGCGTCGGGCTCGTGCCCGTGGTGCGCATAGCCGACGTCACCCACCGCGAGATACAGCGCGCGGCCGACTGCGGCGCGGAGGGCCTTATCGTGCCCTGCCTGCGCTCGGTGGACGAGTACCGCAAGCTGGTCGACCTTGCCAAGTATCCGCCCGTGGGCAACCGCGGCTTTATAAAAGGCCGCGGCAGCGGCTTCGGCAACATGGACTGGGCCAACGTGCCGCTGGTGGAGTACATGGCCAACAGCGACGAGAAGCTGATGGTCATCCCCCAGTGCGAGACGGTTGAGAGCCTCGAGCACATCGAGGAGATAGCCGCGCTCGAAGGCATAGACGGCATCTTCATCGGCCCCTTCGACCTCTCCATAAGCATGGGCATACCCGGCCAGTTCACCGCGCCCGAGTTCGTCGCCGCCGTCGACCGCATCATCAAGGCCTTCCACGACGTGGACAAGCCCGCCTATATCTACACCAACAACCCCGCCGAGTCGCGCGTGCGCCTCGCCGCCGGCGCGGACGGCGTCGCCAACAGCCTCAACTCCATAGTCATGGTCGAGGCCTACCGCCAGATAGTCAAGGAGATCAAGGAATAAGGAGGAAACGCAGATGAGCAATCGACTTTGGCAGCTCTACGACGAGCTGGGGGCCAACGGCAGCTGGGTGGAGCTCAGCCGCCCCGTCAGCCTGAGCACCCCGCACCACAGCGCATTCCCGGACATGGAGATGGAGGTCATCTACAACTACGACCGCGGCGACGGCTTCCAGGCCCACGTCTACAAGATGCCCGGCCAGTACGGCACGCACATCGACCCGCCCATCCACATGAACGAGGCCGGCGCCACGCTCGACGCCTTTGGCGGCGACGAGCTCTTCCTGCCGCTCTGCGTGGTGGACCTCTCCGAAAAGGTCGCCGCCGACCCCGACTACGGCCTCACCGTCGCCGACCTCGAGGCCTGGGAGCAGCGCAACGGCCGCATCCCTGCCGGCGCCTTCGTCGCCTTCCGCAGCGACTGGTACAAGCGCGCCACCTACGACGAGATTCAGAATTACGACGCGGAGGGCGTCGCCCACTATCCCGGCTGGACGGTAGAGGCGCTGCGCTTCCTGCGCGAGGAGCGCGGCGTGCTGGCCATCGGCCACGAGCCCGCCGACACCGACCCCGCCGCCGTCGCCAACTCCGTCGGCTGGGTGGCCGAGCGCTACTGGCTGGGCCAGAACCGCTATCAGGTCGAGCTGCTCGCGAACCTTGACCAGTGCCCCGAGGCCGGCGCGCTCATCTTCTGCACCTTCCCGAAGATAGAGGGCGGCTCCGGCAGCACCTGCCGCTGCTTCGCGCTCGTCCCCAAGGGATGAACCGGCAACGCCGGGCGGCCCCGGCACCGACAATACCGCAAACGCGCTTCTGCCTGACCCCTCGGGGCCTGGCGGGAGCGCAAAAAAAAAAAAAAAAGAGC